>JANOUN010000126.1:0-3865 GCA_031416875.1 Planctomycetota bacterium
TTGAACGACAAGAATGAACTCAATACGGAGACGTTCCCCAAAGCGGCGATTGTCACCTACCAGTTCCCGGCACGCGATGGAGGCAAGTTACCACCCGTCACGATGACATGGTATGACGGTGGCCTGATGCCGCCAACGCCCGTTGAGATGTCTGGCGACCAGCGATTGCCGGACAACGGCGTCTTGTACGTCGGCAGTAAAGGCAAGATGTACCACAGCTCGCACGGGGGAATGCCGCAGCTTCTGCCCGGAGAACTTCTGGAACAGGCGAAGTCCGTTGCTCCGACGATGGAACGTTCGCCCGGTCATTATGAGGAATGGTATCAAGCGTGCAAGTCCGGGAAACTTCCTGCCGCGAGTTTCGACTATTCCGGCCCGATGACAGAAACCGTGCTGCTTGGCGTGCTTTCATTGCGAGCCCCCGGACGTCGCCTGCTGTGGGATTCGTCGGAACTGAAAGTCACCAATCACCCTGAAATCAATCAGTACGTCCACGCAGAATATCGAAAGGGATGGTCGCCATGAATTTCAGAAACTTATCTTTGCGTCTAACTCTTGGCCTCACGTTGCTGATACTCGTTCTGGACTCCACCGCCCGCGCCGCGGACAACGAACTGACACCCGCCGAGAAATCCGCCGGCTGGGTTCTGCTGTTCGACGGCAAAACCACCGACGGCTGGCTCGATTCCAAAGAACAGCCAGTCGCCGCAACTCACGTGAAGGACGGCACGCTGAATCCGCATCCCTGCAACTACATGCTGATCCACAAGGAAGTCTACGACAACTTCCAGCTGTCACTGGATTTCAGGATCAGCCCGAAGTGCAACAGCGGCGTGTTCATCCGCACGTTTCCGCTAAAACCACGAGAAGGCAAAGACGTAGGTTTCAACGGCATCGAAGTCGCCATTGACGACACCACCACAGCTGGTTTTCACGATACCGGAGCTCTCTACGACCTTGTGCAGCCTTCAAAGAACGCGATGAAGCCACAAGGTGAATGGAACCATATGAAGATTACCTGCGACAAGAACGTGATCCGCATCGAAGTCAACGACGTTGAGGTCACGCGCACGGATCTTGATCAGTGGACAACCGCCAACAAACGCCCGGACGGAACCGATCACAAATTCGACGTGGCCTATAAAGATCATCCTCGCAAGGGCTACATCGGCCTTCAGGATCATGGCAGCGATGTCTGGTACAAAAACATCAAACTGCTGCGGTTAAAGTGACGGCAAATGCCAATTCACCAAAATCCTTGTCAAATGTCAAAAGCACCCGCTGATCATTAATCGCCCATTCGATGACCTGAGGGTCAGCGATTCCCGGAGACCTCTCTCGAACCCATGCAACGTCATGCCCCACTGACCTGAGGCGTTCGACCAAAGCTGCGGGAACGTTTTCATTGGCGAGGACTCGCATGGTTCAAGCTGTCACTGGATAGACGCGTTCTGATTTCAGCTGCTGACTGGCATATTGCAGGCACGCCAATATGTTCTGCCCGCAGAGATGGATCGCCGCGAAGTCCCCGTTGGTCAGGATGTTTGTCAAAGATCTGGTTCAAGTTTTCACCCGTATTTCGGTTTGAATCGTGCGGCATCGAGAACCGACCACAAGTGGACGATCCATCCCATCCAGATAATCCACAGGGCAGCAGCCAGCACGAAGTGGATCAACGCGGCGAGCAGTCGCCCTTGAACGAGCTGCCCCAGGCCGGGTGCAAAGAAACTGCAAATTGCAGCGATGACATTTCCAGTGGAACCTTGCCCGTTCATTTTTTACCTCCGTTGGTCGATCGCCCTGAAAGGATTTGTTCAAAGACTCGCCCGACTACGACGACGTTCAAACCCATATTCCCATCTTGCAAGAATCAACGAAATCGTCACGATTCGCCGAGCTGGCGAGCCTGTGAATCGCTGGATGAGTTTATTGTGTCAATCACCAGTGGAGAACGCATCAATGGGACTTATCAAGGAATTCAAAGACTTTGCCATGAAAGGCAATGTCGTTGACATGGCCGTCGGCATTATTATCGGGGCTGCGTTCGGAAAGATCGTCAGCTCATTGGTGGCGGACGTGATCATGCCACCGATCGGGAAACTGATTGGCGGAGTGAAGTTCACCGACCTGAAGACATCACTTGGAGCAGGAGAGCCGACAAAGGACGCAGCTGGCAACATGGTCCCCACAGAGGTCTTCCTGAACTACGGGAATTTTCTGCAGACCGTGTTCGACTTCCTGATCGTGGCGACGGCTGTGTTCGCGATGATCAAGATCATGAATACCGCGAAGGCCAAATTCGAAAGGCAGGCCGCAGCCGCTCCCCCGGCTCCAGCTGCTCCGCCCGAAGAGGTACTGCTGCTTCGTGAAATCCGTGACGCGTTAAAGACGCGATAATTCGTTCCGGTTCACCATCCCACTCCGCCAGCAGCAAGCCCGGAATCGCTCAGCGATTCGTACTGTGTGTGGCTTAAGATTTCCACCTATTTCCCAGAGCCACCACGATGATTTCGCTCCGCTTAAGCACGCTGATCAATAACGTCCAGCGTATCTGGACACGCTGGACGGACGACAATGGAAGTCTCCTGGCGGCGGGTGTGGCCTATTATGGCGCGTTGTCGTTCTTTCCGCTGATTTTGACATTGATTTCCGGCGTCGGATTGCTGCTGAAGTTTACCTCTGCCGGAAGAAATGCGGAGACAGAACTGCTCAACGCCGTTGGAACTCAGCTGTCTCCGGCGTTACAGGTGCATGTGGCAGCGGCACTGGACCAGGTTCGCAGCGGGGCAGAAACGACGGGGCCGATTGGTCTGATCACACTCTTATTCGGCGCGATGGCGATCTTCGTGCAGTTTGAAACGGCGTTCGACGTCATCTGGAATGTTGAACCACCGGAATCCCGAGGGATCCTCGCAGCCATCTGGCGTGTCATCTTTCATCGCGGGCTGGCATTTCTGATGCTGTGCGGTCTGGGTGTGCTGCTTCTTGTGATCCTGATCCTGGGCATTGCGCTGAGTGCGTTGGCAGAGTATTCCGGCACCGTCCTGCCGGGGAGTGATCGCTTGTGGGCGGTTGTCCGAATGTTCGTCCCGATGGCACTCGACGCCGCCGTGTTCGCACTCACCTATCGCTGGCTCCCCAAAGTGCATGTCCGCTGGTCAGAAGCCATTCGCGGCGGAATCTTTGCGAGCATCATCTGGGAAATTGGCCGTTATCTGCTTACTTATTTTCTGATCGGTACCAGGTACTCAAACGCCTACGGAGTTGTCGGTTCGTTTATCGCGGTCATGTTGTGGGTTTACTACGCGGTCACCGTGCTGTTTCTGGGTGCCGAATACATCCAGTGTGTCTGCCGCAACAGAGATCGCATTGAAGACAAGATCAAGCCGCGAATCGACCCGAAGACGCGCGAATGAAGCGCAGGTCGGGTGACGCTGCAAATGTACCGGTCGTTTTTTCATCGATCAAAGTGGTCGGCCCTGTGCCAGTGGACTGCAGGTTTGGAAACATCCATCGTTTCAGCATGAACAGACGTTGCGGGATTTGATGGTTTGAAAAAGCAGGTCCTTTCCGCCGGAAAGGACTGTCTTCTGTAGGTCCTTTCTGCCGGAAAGGACTTTCGCCGAAAGGCGAACCGTCATGGAGCGGACTTGCAATGCACGGCGGCGGGTTGTGGTTGATTCGAACTTGTCTGGTCGCTGGTCGCGGCAAGCCGCGAAGTCCTGCCCGGCAGGCAGGACCTACTTTGAAATGCTGCAACAGGCGGAGTGAGTGTGTGCTGGTTGGACGTGGTTTGATGCCTCGGTCGATGTCACCGAAGTGTAAATCCCGATACAATAGCGTCGCAGCAGAAAGCCGGGTCCCG
>JANOUN010000127.1:0-12688 GCA_031416875.1 Planctomycetota bacterium
ATGCCCCAGATCCGACGCATAGTTTCCGGGATCAATTGTGATGACGCATTGCCGGGCCAGTGAAGGGCCGAGCAGTCGTTCGACCCGGGTTTTGACCTCGGCCTCTGCCGCCACCGACGGCATTCCACAGACACTCAGCAGCCGGGCTCCGTTCTGAGCAGCATTGGCCACTCGGGTTTGAGCCGACATCAGCAGGGAGAATTCGACGATGGAAAAAATGAGCAGCAGGAAAATTGGCAGAACAAGCACCAGCTCCATCGACAAGATCGCGCCTTTGCGATTTGATGATCTGGAGCGATGAACTTTCATGGGCTGAACTCACTGGGAAAATGTTGCTGAACCAAATATGCGCTGAGAATCACCGGACCTTGCCGCTCTCGTTGATCGGCAGAACATGCCGCTCAATCTGAGCGTTTTGTGCATGGACGTTACTACCCGCGGTTTCCGAACAACTGCAACGCGAGGATACACCACGTTGCGAATGCGACCGGAACAGCAAATGCCATGACGCGCCGCTTCTGACGCTGTTCAGTCGTTTCCCCCTTGCCCGTTTCACTCTTTGTCAGGTATTGATTCTTCGTTCGGCGAAGGCCCTGCGACAGCAGACCGATCAGGACAATGCCGACTGTCCCCATGGTCACAAAGATCAGACTGCAGAACAAGACCTTGAGTGTCGTCAGCCAGCCCAGCCATGTGCCGAGAGCGGCCATGAGTTTCACGTCGCCGCCGCCAGCCGTTGCGATCATCCACAGTACAAACAGAATTCCGAATCCGGCCGCAAATCCCAGCAGCGACGTCCATAGACCGTCCATGCCGTAGAAGGCGACCTGATAAACGATGCCCGCCGCGCACATCGGTGCAGTCATCTTGTTCGGGATCTTGCGAAACCGCAGATCACAAATGGCCGCCATGAGGGTAAACACGCCGACACACAGCAATAACACAGCTTGAGCAATAGTCAGTTCAGGCATTGCACGACATTTCAGTTGAATTCAAGGTGAAGTGACTCATTTGCCACCAGATTTGTTCAATTGTTGATTCCGAAGGTTTCCGACTGTCGTGTTTTCTGACGAAACCACCTGCAGATCGATTGACCCAAAGGACGCAGACGCAACGATCGTTACAATCGCGGTCATCGGGACCATGAATTGATCCTGTTCAATCCACACAATCGTTGAAAAACCTAACTATGAACTCCAAAGATCAGGGATCGTCGGCTCAGCAGATCTACCTTTCAGCAGCCATCGACGCGGCACATGTCGGAGGGCGCATCCTTCAGGACTGGATCGGTCGTTTTTCCGTGCGGGAAAAGAGTCGTGCCAATTTGGTGACAGAAGCCGATGAAGCGTCACAGTCGGCGATTGTGCAAACTCTGAAGAATCAGTTTCCTCAACACGGTTTTCTGGGCGAAGAAAACCTCAATGATCGCGACGCAACCACCGAAGCCTTCTGGATTATCGATCCGCTCGACGGAACTTCCAACTACGTTCATGGTTTTCCGTATTATGCCGTTTCTATCGGACTTTGGATTCGCGATCACATCGAAGTCGGCGTCATTTTTGATCCAACTCGAAACGAAACATTCGCAGCCGCGTTCGGAAACGGTGCAACGCTGAACGGGCAGCCGATCAGAACTTCCGGAGAAAGCGACCTGAAATCCGCCATGGCGATGGCCAGCCTGCCTGTGGCGACCGACCGCGAGAATCCGGCCGTCAAACGGTTTCTGAATGCACTCACAAAACTGCAAACCGTTCAGAGAAGTGGTTCGGCTGCATTGAATCTGGCCTATGTGGCCAGTGGTCGCATCGACTGCTTCTGGTCCAGCAGCCTTCATCCCTGGGACGTCGCCGCCGGTGCCCTGCTGGTCGCGGAATCCGGCGGAACCATCACAAAGCTCGACGGCAGCACATTCAACATTTTCGTTCCAGACCTGCTGTCCGCCGCCACTGCGTCACTAGGTCGAGAACTCGTAACCGCCTTGCGTTGATTTTTCTCAACGTCTTCTCCAACCACCGAATCCCGCGTAGACTATCAGCATGGCAATTGTCCGATTTCTGCTGGTGGTCTTGTTTTCGCTGTCCGGGCTCACCGGATCTGTGACCATGCGCGCGCAGGAATCCGCAACCGCGCCGCCCGCGACTTCGCCCGTTGCAGCCTCCGGCGATGTCCCTCCAGCATCAGTTCCGCAGCCCGTAAAGTCTGATGTATTGCTTCGAACGGAATCTGGTGAACTCATTCCACTCCGAGAATTGCTGGGCGATCAAGTGATCGACGAGTTGCTTCTGCGAGGCTTGGAACAGCGGAGCGTGCCGCGTTATACGCTCGCGCAGCAGGAACTTTCAGCGGCCATCGATCGCGATGAAATCACGATCAACCTGGAGTTGCAGATCCAGGTCCACCCGGCGGATGAGTGGGTGACGATCCCGATGTCATTTGGCGACGTGTTTGTCAAACGCTTCGATCATAAGTCCGACGCGCCGAATACAAAGGCCGTGCCGACATTTGGTGAGCAGAGCGCGCGGCAGTTGCATCTTTTCGGTGCCGGTCTGCATACGATCACGCTGGAAATGATGGGGAAGGCACGATCGCTGGTGCCCGGTGTCCGTCAGCTCAGTCTAAATCTTCCATCCGCCACGGCATCGCACGCTGATATCAAGTTTGCCGGGCCGGTGGAACTTCAGAGTTTGCCTGTCGGTTCCGTCGACAGGCCCACGCGCGACGAAAAAGGTGTTCGCTCCGTCGAATTCTGGGGACTGGCGCAGGCATTCAGCCTGTCGTGGTCGGACGTTGTACAGCGCGTGGCTCAGAAGCCCGTGATTCAGGTTCAGAATCGCATGAAGCTGGATTTGACAACGATTCCCGTGAACCTCACAGGGACTCAGCAGCTGCAGATCAGCGGCAGTCCGATCAACGAAGTTCGCGTCACATTCCCGGATGGATTTCAACTCCAGGAAGTCGATGCCAGGAACGCGAGCGGTATCTCTGTGCTGAACAATTTCGAAAGAACATCAACTTCTGGTCCGGTGACAGCGCTGGTTCGACTGACGACGGCCACTGAAGGTGCGCTGACGCTCGCGTTTGATCTGGAACTTGCGAATCGCACTTTTCCGCAGGATATCCGCGTTGCGCTGCCTGCGATTCAGGATGCCAACGTGCAGTCCGGAGATCTGGACATCTTGTTTCCGACGGGCCTGCTGGTGCAACAGACCGTTATTGAAGGAGCCCAGCGAAAACGCGTGACTTCAGAGACGGATCTCAGCGTCGCGGCCACGGCGTTTCGGATGCGTTCGACAGAATCACACGTCGTGCTGCATGTCGAAGAAACAGAGTCCCAGTTTGCTGTTTCACCCGAAATTACGCTGCAACCCGACCTGCAAAACGTGATCCTGACCGCGCGTTATCAGATCAACGTTTTGACTGGTTCACTGCTGGATCTGGCCATCTACTGGCCTGGCTATTCCAGTGGCGAATGGCAGATTCTGCCAGGCACGACGCGGCTGATTTTCGGAAAGTCCAATGTGCCGCTTTCACTGCAGCAGTCGGACAGCGAAACGGATGTGCTGCAGATGACGTTTCGCGAACGGCAGTCCGGGGAATTCATAGTGGAGTTCCGCGCGTTTGCTCCTCTGGCAGCCGTGCGTTCCGGAGCGATCCAGTTGCGTTGTCCTGAAATCCAGGCACGACTCGGACAGCCATTCGTGCTGACGACGATCGAATCCGACGAATTCTCCATTCGTCCCATCAGCATGGGAACCGGAGAACCGTTGCCGACAGTTCCGCTGTCGGCTCCAGCGGCCGCAGTGGCCGTCGGATCAGGGCTCAAATCGGAAAGCTGGCTGCACGACGATGCCTCGATTCCGATTCGACTGGAACTTCCGGCGCAAGCTCCTTCCGTGCGCGCGAATATTCGCCTTGGAATACAGCCGCGCGGTTCCAGAATCGAGATCCTGGAAACAATCGGTTTTGAAATCGAACACCGAGACCTGGCCAGTTTGTCTTTGACCGTTCCCGCTGGCATTGAACCGACTGTACGCATTTCCGGACAGAGCGAGGTTCTGCGTGCGACGATTGATTCTGAAACGCATTGGAGTTTCCGTCTGCCCGAAGCTCGCCGTGGAAGTCTGACTTTCGAAGTCAATTACCATTGGACGCCGACTGTCACCTCGGACCCTTTGCCGCTGATTCTGCCGGAGGCTGCGGAAGTGCTGAGCATCGAAGTGGGGACTGGATCGGGCAGTGGATTGGCGGTGGTGGATGCGGCCAACTGGCAACCCGTGTATTCTGAGAAGTTCGATGCAGCATGGCAAACCCGCCTACCCGTGACCACGGTTCCTGTCATCTGGGAACAGGGCTTGGCGCTGACATCCGACGACAGTCCGGATTTGATTCTCGCGCGGTCTCAAATCCTTGGAAATCAAATCCTCACAACGACCCTGGCCCTGTACGAGACTGTTCCCGATGTGCTCAGCTTAGCGACACCGCTCGATGCCAGTCTGGATGCAATTCTGATTGATCAGCAGTCGCTGACATCACATGACGCCCTGTTGCTTGGAAATGTGAAGCGGGAGAAAATTGTCGAACGCGGCATCAGTCTCTGGACGATCCGGACGGGACTGCCCACAGGCCCTGCCACGGAGGTCAAGGTCGGGCCGCGAACTGTGGAAATCCGAATCCGTGACCGCATTCCGCAGCAATCATCACTCTGGCTGACTGCCACCCTGGCGCGAGCGACGATCGTGGGTGAATCTCCTGCTGTTCCGGTCGTCTGGTACACGGGTTCGCAGGAAGAATTTCAAACAGCCAGTGCGTCGTCCGACTTTATTTCACTCACACATCACGGGGCGACTTTCCCGCCGTGGGGCGACAGTGCTCGTCGGATTGCGGATCGACAACTCAAAGCCATTCTGTCGCCGTATCCGACGGAGATGCAGCTGGCGGCGACGGAAACGCTGGACAACTGGATTGCCGCGTCTGACCATCACGATTTATTCTTCGGTGCGGCAGAAGCCGGAGCATTGCGATTGAATCTGATTCCCTTTGTTTCGTTACTGCTCATCAGCGCAGCTGTTTGCGTCATTTTCTTTATCGTATTGTCCTTGCTGCGGAGGATAACCATCATCTTCCCGGTGCTGCTGATCGGATGCGGGGGACTCGTCGCGTGGCTGGTTGTTCCTGAATGGACTTCACTCCTGGCACCGTATGTGGCGATGGGAGTCGTGTTTGGCGCGGTATCGGTAACGTTTCAACGGCTGATTTCTGACCGGCGGATGCGGTTCCCGAAAGCGTCACAGGTAGGTGAGTATCCTACGGTCTTCGGGTATTCTGGCATGTTGTCTCATGCAATCGCGGAACGGTCCGAACCCGCAGCAACACCGTCCGGAACGAAATCTGAGTTCAATGTCAGTTCCTTCGTCTGAAGCGACTTGACTCAAAAAGTCGACATGCGAATCACTCGACTCGGAGAGTCAGCCCCGGGAATAACTCCATGACGATTTGGCATTTTTTGCTGTTCGCAATCCTGCAAGGACCGACCGATGTGTCGCCCGACGCAGTTGCGGCGCGCGACGCTGAACTGCCAGGCGTGCTGGTGGAACGTGTGCCACTGGACAAACTGCGACAGCGCGTGGCCGGCACGGACTATGTTCCCGTACCTCGCAATCAACTTCGGGAACTGCTCCAAAACGACCGCAGCGGCGCACCGGCAACCGAAACATTGCCGCGGATTCGCGAAGCACGTTATGTGGCCCGCCTGAACGGAACGCATCTGGATCAGGGTCATCTGGAGTTTGACATCTATCCCGAATCACGTTCATCCGATACCGGCCCGTTGCTGATTGGCCAGACGAACTTACAACAGTTGAAAATTGCCGATCAACAGGGCTCCATTGAGCTGGCTTCCGATTCGGCGGGACGCCTGTTTCTCCTCAAGTCCGGGTTTCCGGGAAACCTGACGGGATCATGGACTTCGGATGGCCTGGTCACGGGCGACGTCATCACATTTCGACTTGAACTGCCAGCGGCAACGATCTCACGGTTTGAACTGCTGACGAATCCAAACATCCTGCTGACGAGTGGTGGCAGTCTGGTGCTGGACCCCGAACCGGTGCCAGCCACCAGCGAGAATGGTGAGCGGAAAAAGTGGACCATCCTGCCCGGCGATGCCGCTCGGCTGACCTTCAGTTGCCGCGAACAGCGCCCATTGCAGTCGCTGGATCCGATGCCGCTGGCATCGTTCAATGCGGCGCATGAGCTGGCGGGCGACATCCTGAAGTCCCGCTGGAAGATTGGCCTGCCAACGGAACTGAATGGCCGCGCTCGTTTGACGGCGAGGATTTCCAGCGAAGTCCGCGTGGCCGACGTCACTCTGGAAGATAATCGTCCGGTCGAATGGCAGGTCACTGAAGAAAACCGACAACAGATTCTGAGCATGTTGTTACCCGAAGCGTCAGAATCCACAATCCTGAACATTTCCGCGGCCTCAGTGTTACCTCAGACGGAATCCTGGGAACTGCCCATGCTGTCGCCGGCCCAGTGGTTCAGTCGCAACAACGAACAGCGAGGACCAATCCAGGCACCCATCGGTCAGATCAGCGTGTTGATGCCGAAAACCATTCATCTTGACGAATGGACACTTGTCGGCATTCAGGAACGCGACATTGTGAATGGCCCCGATCAAAGTCGTGAATATCAGCTCACGCAGTTTTTGCCCGAAGCTTCAGCCATTGCGCGGACGTCTACGAGTGAACCTCGATTGACGGATTCCGTCGTCACACTCGTTGAACCAGCCGGACGCCTGGCCACAGTTCGATGTCTGGTGAACGTGCACTGCGAAGGAGCATCGGTGGTGGAGCTGCAGTGGCCTGTGTCACAGGGCTGGCAGGTGATCGCGGCCCGTTACGCCTCGAATTCCCGTGCGTTGTTCTTTGAATTCCCGCAGCGTGATCCCGAAGCAGCCACTTCGCAATTGACGTTGCACTTGCCCGAATCTCTCGAACCGGAAGCGTCTCGTGTCGTTGAAATTCAGTTTCGCCAATCGGATGACTCAGACACGCGTACGATCAATCTGCCACTTGCAGAAAATCGCCGCATCGAACGCATCAATGCTGTCGTGGTCTTTCCGCCCGCGTTTACGCTCAGCACCGAATTGCAGCGTCGCTGGAGCGCCGGACGACCTTCCCTCTCAACGGAAGAAATCCGCAACACCATGGCATGGCTACCCGAATCGAAACTCAGTGGCGGCGGGCAATTTTACGCGGTCGGGGCATCTCAAACGACTCATCTGGCCGCTGATGTACCCGCCGACACATCACACAGCAACGTCGTTGAACTGGAACATGCCGTGCGGATTGTGGAAGGCAAAATCGTAGAAACATCCCGCATCCTGCTGCCCGCTGACCATCAGTTTGGTGAATCCCTGACATTGCTGATCCCGTTCCGTGCCGCCCATGAACTGCGGTGGTCCATGGACGGAGAACCGGTTCCGGCACGACGTGACGATGCAACTGGTGAACCGCAGGAATGGCGGCACTGGTCGCTGAATCTGGCAGGTCGTCGATCAGGAGTCGCAACCGTGATCCACTGCGAATCCAGACAACCGGCCGGACAGGACATTATCGCAACCATTCCGATGCCCGACACGGACCTTCCAATTCACGGAACTCTGCAACTGTTCTCTTCTGATGAAGGACAACTCACATCGCCGGGACTGAAACCGGCTGCAGCCGAGAATTCCGCGAACACAAGTGCTGACGATCAATCGACAACCTGGGAACTTCCAGCAGTCCCTGAAGTCGTGCGACTGGTCCTGGGACAAAACCCCGGGATTCAGTTCGGCCAGACGATCGAAGTGCATATGCTGCACATGATCGATGAACACCGCGGTGGCCTGAATCAGCAGGTTCTCGCCGTCGCCAACGTCAGCCGCAGTGCAGCACAGAATTCCCTGCCACTCGCGCTGCCTGCGGGTGTTCGTCCATTGGTTCTGGTGAACGGCCATCGAGTGCAGTTGCAGGAAGCAGAAGAAGGGTTAGCCATCCCGCTGCCTGTTTCGTCTGTGGATTGTCAGGTTCTGCTGACATGGACCGAACCGGCGAAACGACCGGAGACCGTCACCGGCAGTCGCGAACTCCCTCGACTCTTTCTGCGCGAACTTTCTGTACCGCAGTGTACACATCATCTGCTCGTGAGTCCCCAACTGGAACTCAGCGCCGCCGCGACCGAGTTTGCAGCGTCCGATTCGACCGATGTGCTGCGCATTCTGGATCGCCTGTTGACGTCAGCTGAATACCCGCATGGAAATCTGCGGCCGATTCCTGGCATCAACGCGCCGTCGGAAATTCGCAGTTTCATTTCCCGCTGGCAACTCGCAACAACGCAGGACTGGCAGCAGCGCACACTCATCGACACTGTGCAGTCTGAGACGCCGACGACCATTCAGATCACTCAGTTGCGTCGCAGCGTTGCGATTGCCGTCGGGATGGCGTTGCTTCTGGTGGCGCTGTGCATCGTCCTGCGAGACACGGTGCTGGACTACCGCCTGGCGTGTGCATTCACGGCATTCACCCTGCTGGGACTCAGTTACCTGATGACCGCTTCAATCGCAGCAGCAATCCTCACAGGAACATTCTGGGGACTGCTGATCGGCCTGACGGTCATCACCATGGCGCGCTGGCAGTGGCTGCAATCGTTCAGCAGACAGACATTTGTCCGATCGACTGCGGCGGCAATTCTGCTGCTGATCACAATCGATCCATCCTCCGGACAACAGCCCGCCGATTCAGGAGAATCCGTAATCGCGGTTGCTGTTCAGCAGGACACGGAAACTCTGCCGGATGTGCTGTTGCCGGATACGCCGCTTCCGGACAGCGACGTCGCATATGTCCGAAAAACGGTCCTCGAAAAATGGCAGAAGAAGTTCCGGGCAGAACAAGCGACTTTGCCCGCTGCGGTCGTCACGTCGCTGCACACAGAGATTGTTGCGGAATCAGCCGAATCGGTCGAACTGCTGCTCAGACTGGAAGTCGCTGCCGTGAGCGGCGACAAGCTGTGCTATCTGCGAATTCCTTTGCAGGGTTCCAGACTTGTGAGTTGTGCGATCGACGGTAACAAGGTGCTGCCCGAGCCTGAGGGACCAAACGCCATTCTCATTCCTGTCCCTGCTTCATCGCTGTTGCCAACTCGCACGCTGGCACATTTTGCCGACGCTGCGCACAGCAAGCGTGGCGACGACAGTCCGCAGCACGACACGCCCGAAGACCATCGCGACAATCACCCGGTGACGTCTGCTGCCGTCGATGCAGGACCACGCGCCGCCTTCACTGTGCATCAGATTGAATGTCGCTTGCGGCCCGTGACGACACGCCAGGCTTCCGGTTTGCAGTTTCGTCTTCCCGCCCTGCCCTGCCCCGTCGCTGAAATCCAGGTCTCCGCACCCGAGGGACTGTTTACCGGCGTCCGCGCGCAGACTCCGGCAGGCGTCGTGCAGTGGAAGCCGACTGACGGTGCAATTCGACTGAGCAGCCTGGCTATGTCCGAAGGCATCGACATGCGATTGTTTCAGGCGGGCATCGAAAAAGGCAGTCCGCAACTGGCCACAGTCGATATCCTGACGATCGCCGAAGTCGTCGCCGAACAACCGGTGCTATCCTGCTTCTGCCGCTTTTCCCGCTGGAATCCGCTCGCCCCTGAAGTCCGTTATAATGTGCCTCAGGGCTATCAGCTGGTGTCTGTCGTCAGTGTCAACGGCGGAGACCTGTTGTGGTCCACGCAGGATCGGATCGCCACAATTCTGCTGCCAAATGCCATTGGAAACGAGTTTGTTCTATCGCTGCAACTCAAGTCGACTGCATCGTCACCACTGCAACAGCGCAGCATTCCGATCGCGGAACTGATTCAGTTTTTCGACTGTGTGGCCTCTCCGAATCTGTTGCTCGCGGTGCGGGTCAATCCCGTGTTCTCTGTGTTGCCGATCGAAGGCAATCAGGTCACCACGCTGGCTTTCGCCGACGCCCAGCCGACATGGGGACAATGGCTGCGTCGTTCCGACAGCGTCTTTACCGTTCCCAGCGGAATTCCTGAATGCGTGGTCCGCCTGAAAGCACGCAGCAGCCTGAACGAAGTACGGATCGATCAGAGTTTCACACTCCAGAATCAGAGTATTGACTGGAAGTGTCAGGTCGAGATTGACACCTCGGTACTGCCCGTGTTTCGACATCGTCTGACGATTAGTTCCGACATTGAAGTTACCGATGTGCAGGTCACTGCCGGTGAAGCGAATCGACTGGCGACGTGGCATCGTCGCGGCGATCGACTGGTCGTCCAGTTAAAGGAAGGAACGACAGGGCTGCACATTCTCAGGATCTTCGGACGACAACTTCTGCGTCCGGACGATACACGAATCGCACTCCGCAGCCCTCATGTCCACGATGCACAGATTCTGGAATCTCGCCTGGAGCTGACCGATCAGGACGGCCTGGGGCTGGCGTTTGAAAAACTGGGCACCGCAGTTCCGAATGAACGCATCGTCGTTAATGATCTGCTGCAGCCTGGTGTTCCCGTCAGAATGCAGATCCTCAATGAATCCGACCCCATTGTCCTGCAACGCCTGCGGCCCGTCGAACCATACGGTGCAATTGCCGTAATACGTTCTGTCGATCAGGCTGCTTTTGTAATCCATCTGACTCAATGGTCCGGCAGCCTTGGCCCGCTCGAAATGACGTTCGCTGACGGTATGGAGTTTCTGACCGAACCGTCGGTACTGGTCGATGGCCGACAGCTGCCTTTGATCCGCACGGCCAATGAATTCGTCGCGGGGCAGGAAGTCATTCGAGAACTATTCGACCAACCTGACTTCTCGATCGTGTGGAGCATGCCCATCTCTGAATCCCTGCGGGGTGAGGAATCCATCACCTTTCCATGGCCACAGATCTCCGACCGTATTCAATGGACCGCACGACTGCTGATTCCGCTCGATATCACACCAGGCACGAGCAACACCGCAGCAGCCAACACGATCATTCCAGCCTGGCTGAAGGATGCCAGCGCGCTGGGATTCGGCAAAGATCTGGCCGCGCTGAAAGTGCACGTTTTCGAACAGGCTGTTCAGCTGTCCGGATCCGGGATGCAATTGATCGTACCCCTGAATACCGTCGCAGATGTTCCAAAAACAGAACCCGTCCGTACGTTGTTCGCAGTGTCGGATTCCACGCTCTGGTCCAATCCAAATCAGTCCGCAGTGGGTCAGACAACACTCATCATTTTCGCAACCCGTACGCCGGCACGCTGTTCGCTGATGATCCCGAACGGAACTGTCGTCACGGAACTGGAGACGGCAGAAGCGATTCGCTGGGAAGACGCGGCACGCGAAAAAGTGACGCTGGACCTCACGAAATCGGTGACTGTGATTCAGATTCGCTGGATGAGTGAACGTGCGAAAAATGGTTTCGCATCCACGACCCTGCAATTTACCGCTCCGTTCCCCGCCGACTGCGAAACGCATCGCAGCGTGACAGTGGCCAGTTCCGAAGGCGAACGCCCACAGTTTTTAGGCGACGTGCGAAACGTTCCGGTCGGCGAACTGGACTCTGTGCTTCGTGCAGAACTGGCCAGCGGATTGACACGGTTGCAGCCGGAAACTTCGACACCGGTCAGTACCACAACCGAGCAACTCCCGACGTCCGACGAAATGGCTATCCAGTTGAGTGCATCACGCACGGAGTTCATTCAGGGATTCACGGGGAAATCGAAGCGGACTGTCGCAATGGCCAGTGGCCTTCCGATCGACAGCTCACGAATTGAAGTTTTCAGCCGCAAGCGATTGCAGTGGCCAACCGTCGTGTCGATTGCCGCCGGGTTTCTGGCGATCGCCGGTGCCGCGCTCGGACAATCCATGCAATCGGATGTCACCGCACAAGTCACCCGGATTGCCACACAATCGTCAGACTTCCAACGATCAAACAGTAAATCGCAAACCAGTGCAGGCGGTCGGCCACCAGCAGGCGAATCAGCCAGCGCAAACACAGCACACCGACCGCAAAACTGATCACCGCGTCCAGCAGCATGGGCTGCCATGCAATATCCACGGCAACCTTGCCGCGCAGGATTTTGATCAATTCCAGCAGCGTTGCTCCGCCAATCGCGGGGATGGCAATAAAGAACGAGAACCGCGCAGCATCCGGTCGCTTCAATCCGCAGACAAGCCCCGAAGCCACCGTGCTCCCCGCGCGGGAAACGCCGGGGAGAATAGCGATCGCCTGGAAAATCCCGATGACCCACGCCGCCCAGACCGGGATGCGGTCCAGATCCGTCGTTCCTGTCTGCCATTTTTTGGCAATCAGCAAAAATGCGGCCGTCACCAGCAGACAACATCCGGCCGCCATCGTGCTGTCGAACATTGCTTCGATCTGGTCCTTGAACATCAATCCAACCACCGCCACCGGGACCGACGCCATCACGATCATCCCCATGAGACGGACATTCTTCCGCAGCTCCAGCAGGTCTTTGAAGTAAGACCACCGCTATCGACAGCAGCGTTCCAAAATGCAGCGCCACATTCACCGTCATGCCCTTGAGCCATTCGCTCAGGAACATTGGCAACATTGATCGGCGTTCAGCGTAGGCGGCGGAGTGAGACGAAGCAAAGCGATCTTTGGCGAGGGCATTCCCGTTGTCTGAATCTGCAGGGCGAATG
>JANOUN010000128.1:0-1682 GCA_031416875.1 Planctomycetota bacterium
CAAGATTCAACTCATGTTGGAGCGGGCTTTTTCAATTTGAGAACGGGAACGACAGCAAGGATTATGCGCAGGATGGACATTCATGTCCGTCGCATAGCCAGCGAGAACGCTATTGTGCGTGATCGTCTTTCAAGCAAGGACGCTGGTTGGCAATATCTCGGACATGAATGTCCAAGCTACAGGAATCGCTGTTCGAATCTTGTCACGGCAACGATCCCTGCCGTTTATTCCTCATCCGCTCGCAGTTTCGCCATCACGTTCAGGTCTTCCAGCGTCGATGTGTCTGAAGTCGATTCGCGGCCCGCGGCGACGTCTCGCAACAGGCGCCGCATGATTTTTCCGCTGCGGGTTTTCGGCAGCGCCGCGGCGAAACGGACCTGATCCGGTGTGGCCAGCGCGCCGATCATGTGGCGGACGTGCTGGATCAGTTCCTTCTTGAGGTCATCATTGCCTTCGCCGCTTTTGAGTGACACAAAGCAGCAGATACCTTCTCCTTTGATCTCATGCGGAAATCCCACGACTGCTGCTTCCGCAACTTTCGGATGCGCAACAAGGGCGCTTTCGACTTCCATCGTGCTCAGGCGATGTCCGGCAACGTTGATCACGTCATCGACGCGCCCCATCACCCAAATGTAACCGTCTTCGTCGTGCCGTGCCCCGTCGCCGGCAAAATAGCAACCGGGGATATCGGCAAAGTACGTCTTCTTGAACCGTTCGTGGTCGCCGTACAGAGTTCGCAGCATTGATGGCCACGGCTGTCGCATGACCAGCAGACCGCCTTCGTTCGGTCCCAGACTCTGACCATCGCGCGTGACGATGTCCGGGACGACGCCTGGCAACGGTCGAGCACAACTGCCGGGCTTTGTCGCAGTGACGCCGGGCAGCGGACTGATCATGATGGCACCGGTTTCTGTCTGCCACCATGTGTCCACAATCGGACAGCGTTCCTGACCGATGACGCGGTGATACCACATCCATGCTTCCGGGTTGATCGGTTCACCGACTGAACCCAGCAGTCGCAGGCTCGACAGGTCATATTTTTCCGGCCACTGGTTGCCCCATTTGATAAACGCGCGAATGGCGGTGGGAGCTGTATAGAAAATACTGACTTTGTACTTCTCGATCATCTCCCAGAAGCGACCTTCGTCCGGCCAGTTGGGGGCTCCTTCATACATCACCACGGTCGCACCGTTGGACAGCGGGCCGTAGCAGATATAACTGTGTCCGGTGACCCAGCCGATGTCGGCGGTACACCAATATGTATCTTCGTCCTTCAGGTCAAAGACCCATTTCGACGTCATCATCGTGCCCAGCAGATAACCCGCAGTCGTATGCATCACACCTTTGGGTTTTCCGGTACTGCCGGATGTGTACAGAATGAAGAGCGGATGTTCGCTGTCGAGTTGCACCGGGTCACAATCGGCCGACATGCCTTCCATCAGTTCGTGCCACCAGAAATCGCGGTCCGGCACCATATCGACATCTCCGCCTGTCCGGCGCACGACGACGACCTTTTCCACCGATGGCGATTTATCCATACTCGCATCAACCGCAGCTTTCAATGGCACCTCTTTACCGCGACGCCAACCTCCGTCCGCTGTGACGATGACCTTTGCCTGAGCGTCATTGTTTCGGTCGGCAACAGCATCAGCACTGAAGCCACCGAAGATAATTGAATGTAC
>JANOUN010000129.1:0-5240 GCA_031416875.1 Planctomycetota bacterium
TTGGATCTCGCTGCGGTTCGAATGATGCACGCTGAAGTGCGTTATTTATCGATGCTTTGAAGTGTTACATGATCGAAATTGCAGGCTCGCTACAGGGAAGTTGCTTGTGTCAGCAAATCAAAACTCAGACATCTCCACCTCATCCGTCCTCGCGGCGAAAGTTCACAGGAAATCCGTGACCAGTGTCGGCACGTTTCTGGGGATCGCCGTCACCGTTGTGTTTTATCTGGTCGCTCCGCCCATCGCGAAATGCTTCAGCGGCGGGCCGGAATTTGTGTACCGCTACTTCTGCAGCCACCCGATTGAATATGTGACATCCGGACTGTTCTTTGTGGGTATGGCAATTCTTGGGGCCAAATGGAAACAGCTGCCGACTGATCGCGCGGTCATTGCGAATGTCAAAGAACTCGCAACCAATGCCCGATGGATGCAGACCGAGTTGGGATCCGGCGCAGTACAAAGTCTGACTGCCTGGCAGGCTGCTTCGCATCGGAATGACTGGCGATCCACTTCGATGTGGCATCGAGTCCAGGACGTGCTGCACTACGTCAATGCTGGCCGAAATGACGGACTTGAAGATCATCTTAAGTACCTCGCCGATCTTTCTGTTGATCGCTTGATTCAGAGCTTTTCGCTGATTCGGACAGTGACTTGGGCTGTTCCGATCATGGGATTCCTTGGGACGGTGGTCGGCATCACGCTGGCAATTGCAAATGTCACCCCGGAACAGCTCGATTCATCATTGCCGGAAGTCACCGCCGGTCTTGCGGTGGCGTTTGACACCACAGCACAGGCGCTGACCATGTCGATGCTGTTGGTATTTGCCACGTATCTGGTAGAACGCGACGAGCAGGCAATTCTGAACGACGTCGAGCAATTCGGAATTGATTCACTGGTGCCATTTATTGGCGAAGCTGAAGCGGATGCGGCCGAACCAGCTTCCGGGTTGCCCGCGCTGGCCAACTGGACTGCCGAGATTCTGGCACAGCAAACGGATTCGTGGAGTCGGCATCTTGCAGCGATGCAGTCCGGCTGGGCGGAGACGCTGAACTCTCAGACTGATTCACTGGCTCAGGCCCTGTCCGATGAAACCACCGCGACGCTGCAGTCGCATCGCGTTGCATCCGACTCTGCCCGGGATCAATACGCTGCGACGCTGCAACAAAGTTCGCAGATGTTCGTACAGCAGATGCAACAGACGATGATGACGTTTGTGGACCGTGTGGATCTGTGGCAGAACGCCATGCGGGAAAGTTCGCTGGCATCAGCCGGGCAGGCGGAAGAACTGCATCGGCTGGGGCGCACGATGCTGCAGTTGACCGAAGCGGAACAGAAACTGGTTCAGCTTCAGGAAGCCCTGTACGACAATCTTCAGACGTTGCAGATGGTCTCGACGCTGGAACAGACGGTGCAAAGTCTGAATGCGGCAGTGAGCATTCTGACGTCGAAGACATCTATGAGAGTGGCGGCGTGACGCGGCGACGGCCTCAAATCTCAATCTCTTTGTTCCCCTTTCTGGCCGTGCTGGTCTGTGCGATGGGGGCATTGATTTTATTGCTGCTGGTGATGACACGCAAAATCCGGCACGAGCAATACGGCGGCGATGCGTCTGCGGCAGTTGCCGTGACGACACAGGCCGCGTATCCCGATCGCAGCCGCGAAATCGCAGAATTGGAAACAGAACGGGATACGGTCCAAACTGATGTGCTGAGATTGCAGCAACAGGTGAACGAACTGGAACAGTCGGTCGCGCAGCAGCAAACGACGGTCGAGGGGTTGCGGCAGCGATTCTCCGAGCTGGAGGGAACACTGCAGACGGCGGAGGCGACTCCGGACAAATCCGACATCGCCGGACTGCAAAATCAAATCACGGAACTGCGATCCCAACAGGTCGTGCTTCGGCAGCGTCTGGATGAACAGGAGAAACGTCTGCTGGCGAAACAATTGCAGTTGAAAGCGGTGACTGACGCCACTGCGGCTGCGAAGGAAAAGTTGTACACAGTGAATTCTGCCATCGTCGCGCTGCGCAAGCAGGTGCAGGACGCGCAGCAAACTGCCGCGTCCGCGGGCACAGAAACAATCGTAGAATTTACGAACACGGTCGGCACCACGCGAACTCCGATCATCGTGGAAGTCTCAAAAGAAGGCTACAGGATTCAGCCGACGGGCATCGTCATTGAGTCGAAGGACATGGAAGGATTTCCTGTCAGCGACACACCGCTCATGGCTGCGATTCTCGCTGTGCATCGCGAACGCGCCAGGGGCTCCGTAACATCACAGCCATACGTGATGTTGCTTGTCCGACCGACCGGCAGCCAGGCCTTCTATCCCGCGCAGGGCATTCTGGCAAACGAAAAAATCCACTTCGGCTATGAACTCATCGACGCGGACAAAGCCATCGCGACGGGCGAATCTGCTCCCACGGAGATTGCGGCCGCGGATGCGGCGATGGCGGAGGCATTTCGGCGGCGCGAAAAGATTTACGCCAATCTTCGATTCATCGCTCAGGGTGTTCCGCCGCAACGAACAGAAACGGAAACTCCTGCTGATCCCAGCCGACGTGGCCTGACGATCCGATCCGACGGAACGGTGCGTTCAGATTCCCGTACGGCCGATCAGCGTGCGAACAGTCGGAACTTTGCAGGCGGCGTGGCACCGCCCCCGGGTTTTTACGAACGACGTGCGGCAGCCCTGGCAGCGGAGGCCGTTGCGCGGGAAGAGAGCCGTCGTGGATCTGGAACGTCTGAATCCACTTCTGATGGTTTCGCGGATCAGTTCGCCGAACATTATGCTCACAGTGCGGGGTCTGGCAGTGCCGAGCAGGGCAATGCGGAGCGGAGTGGCAGTTACTTTCCGCAGATGCCCGCCGTTCGAGGCGCACAATCATCGCCTCAGAACTCCACTCCTGCCACCGACGAATCGTCGGCACGCAATGAACCGGAATTCGGTTCAAACGAACGCACGGAAAATATGCTGTTCGGAAATGATCGCCAACCGGTCGTTCCGAAAACCGCTGCCACTGCGTCGAAAGGATCAGACGGTGAACCGCCGCTGACTGCCGAAGAACAATTTGCCGCGATGCTGTCGGGCACTCCGTCCACCGCACCGCCGTCCTCCGCGCCGCGACATTTCCAGATGCCGTCCGAATCCGGAACAGCGACATCGCAGACTGGTGAACCGGCGGACGATGTTCCGGGCAGTCCAATGCTTGACTTGTCCCGCGTTGACAAAGATTTGCTGAGTCGCCTGCCATCGACGAAGAAGACATCGAAGACGTACGCCACGCCCGTCGGGATCACTGTGTTTCTGGACGAACATCACATGACCGTCGAGCAGCAGCCGGCGATTCCTGTGACTCCGGATTCGCTCAACTCCGCACTGGCGGATCTGCTGCAGAATGTCGATACAGAGGTGATGGACGCAAGAAAATCGCCTCGTGAAGAAGTGATGCCGGTCGTCAAGTTTATCGTCAGCCCCGGCGGAGAGCGCTGGCGTATTCCGCTGGCCGGTTCACTCAAACATCTGGGCATTCCGTCGGCCAGTATCTATGAATTGTCCCCGCATATTGAAACCACCGCAGCACCGGGCAGGGCGAGCTTCTAATGGGCCGCAGATCTCAAAGACCTGAACTTGAATTCGGATCCGATTCCTTTCTGGACGTGATCTGCAACATCGTCGGCATTCTGATCATCTTAATTGTCGTGGTCGCCGTGAAGGTTGAACGACAACCGAAAGCTCAAGCCGAAGCTCTGGCGAATGCAGCGCAGGTCGCATCGACAATTCCTGACCGAGAATCTGAATACGCTCAGCGTCAGTCTGATCTCGAAGCTCTGAAACTGCAGCACGGTCAGGTTGCATCGCGGTTGCAGGAACTTGCGACACGCAAAGCAGCGCTGGATCAGGAGCATCGTCTGGTGCAGGAGGAAATGGACGCACTGCGAAATCAGGTGGCAAAACAAGCAGCAGACTCAAGCCGCAACATGGTTGCGAAATCTGACGCACAAACGGAAGCCGGAAAACTAGCGGCCGATGTGGATCGGCTGTTGAATATCCTTGAGGGCAAAGAGAAAGCTCTGAAGCATGCGAGCACCGTGATTCAGCAGGAAGAAACAGTCGCGAGTGAGGCAGAAGAAAAACTCCGCCAGACAATCGTCGAAACAACTCGCTTGCGGGAGTTGCTCGACGACGCGGCCAAACCAGCGGACTCAAGTCCAAGGCTGGTGCATCGCATCATGCCCGTCAGCCGAAGGGTGGATGGCGAAGAAGTGATGTTTCGGATGTCCGAAGGTCTGGTGAGTGAAGTGCCGATCAACGAGCTGATGAAACTGGCCGTGGATCGGGTTCGCAAACGCATCTCGATGCTGCAGCGTTTCGGTCGACTGGAAGACGTCGTCGGACCAGTCGGCGGTTACAAGATGACGTTTGCGATCGAGATGAATGCCTTCAACTCTTTGGAGTATCTGCAGTACGGCGGCGATGGCAGTAAGTTCAATTCGTTCACACAGGTGATCGTGCCGGATGCAACCCTGATTCCCGAATCAGCCGCCGATGCCGTGAAGCCGGGTTCCGCATATCGTCAAAAACTGGAAGCGATGCCAGCCGACAGTGCCGTGACGATTGTTGTGTACGAGGATTCGTTCAAAGAATTCGCGGCCTTGCGGGAAGTCGCCCACGGACTGCAGATCCGCGTCGCCGCGAGGCCCCTGCCCGTCGGCACCGACATCACCATCAGCACCAATGGCAGCGCATCGCGGGCGCAGTAAGAGTCGATTATTGAAGAGCTTTGCGTGGTTGTGAATTGTCGATGTACGGTTGTTATTGAACGCACGCTTTGTTGACTATCCGTGATATTCGTATTACTGACAGCTAATTTCTAGTTCTCCCGCAAAGATTTGCAGACGACTGTTTGCGGAAGTCAGGACCGGCAGAAAAATGATCGGCAGAAAAATACAGACCACGACTTGAGTTCTTTCTGCGATTCATTTTTCTGCCATCAATTTTTCTGCTGCATGTGTTCCTGCATGAATGACAACGCTGTTTTAATGTGCCGACTTCGAGGCTGGGTTGCGGGCGAAGCCCGCGCTGGGTCATCCGTGGTTCAAAACAGGCTTAGGATCAGGATCAGCAGAAGAACCCAACCACGGATATCACGGATTGCACGGATAAATTGCAGTGCAATAGGCGGAGGCTGCGAACTAATTCGGAGCAATCCGGGAGGCTTGTTTCGCAGGATCGGCGGC
>JANOUN010000130.1:0-4163 GCA_031416875.1 Planctomycetota bacterium
CTGCTTTGCGGCGAATCGTGGCTTCCTGTTCGCCCTCTGCTTTGACGTAAACGTCTCCCTGTCGAAACTGAATTGTCTCAGACGGCAATCCCACCAATCGCTTGATATAGTTGACATATGGTTCTTCAGGATTTTTGAATACCACGACATCAAATCGTTTGAATTCGCTCACCTGCTTGTTGACGACGATGCGATCCCCGTTGAACACCAGATCGTTCTCAACGTTGTTGGGAAAGCGGCAGTTGGGACACGTCGAACCCAGAATGCGACCACCGGGATTGATGATTCCGGAGTCCTGATGCACTTCCTGACTTGCCCCGATCGTGTACGGCATTTTGCATCCCGCACACGTCACCTCCTTGTGCCGACCGTACAGCGTCGGTGCCATCGATCCCGTGGGAATCACAAACGCTTCGGCTTCGAAAGTCTTGAACACGAACGCCAGAATGAAGGCAATCGCCACCGCTTCGATGGTTTCGCGCATGCCTTCCTGACGTTTGGGCTTCGCCTTGCCAGACACGGCAGTTTCAGGCGTTTTTTTTGCTCGACTGATATTCATAGTTGGTTGTTTTTTGAAGAAATACCCCATCGACTTGGGGACTATCGTATGAATCGTGGGATAAGCTTCCAGCTTGTCATTGTTTTAAAAAACAGGGAGTTTTCTTCAATTGATGCCAGGCTGGAAGCCTAGCCCACGGGAAATCCCGACTCAAATGATAGTCCCCTTGCGGGGCGTATCGAATTTTGATTTTGTGAGATTTCAGATTATGGAAGTCCGCATCAAAAGCCAGCGACGAGGCCTCTTCCATGCCCCTCGATTGAGTGCAATTCGCCGGGAAACACCCAGACGTACCTTCCATCTTACCGAATATAACGAATTCTCGACCACTCGGGTACTCGGATCATTCGCCGAGTCCCGCCGAACTCAAGCACCGCAGGCCGCGACGGCAAATGTACCAGAAAAGGACGTCCCACCAGCAAACGGTGTGGCACGCACGGGTCGGGCCAATTCCGGCTATCGGATGATACTGGACTGTTGTCGCCCTGCACAAAGTAGCAGTCCTGGGGCACCTTGAATTCTGATTCCACCGCATTGCGACGACGTCCGGGTGTGTAGAAAACATCACGAAACATTTCCAGGTCCTCGATTCGCACGCTGCCGCCCTTCACACCCAGTGCCCAACGTCGCTGCTGTTCCACTTTGATCGCGATCTGAGCAGCTTTCTCAGCATCCATTTTCTGTCCCGGCCCGGCGGCGACCGTGGCTTCCAGCGCGCCCGTTGGAGACTCCACATCGTGAATTTCGAATGCGTCAAAGCAGGTTTGCCCGTTGATCGCGACAATGACCTGCTGATCGAAATTCGACACTTCCAGCAGCAATTCACCACTATCCGTATCACCCTGCGACTGCGGCGCCTCGTTTGGCACAAAGCGCCCGGACCGTGCTACCGTCCGTTCATCAATATCAATCAGTTCCACCTGAGTCGTCTTCGGATTGATGACGACGCCGAAGATTTGATTTCCCACGGGAACCTGAGTCCGAATTATCTCCGGCTGTGAAGTCCAGGCAATTCTGCTGCGCAGCATCAGATCACTGACGACGTATTCCGGAGACTCCACCATTGCGTTGTAGCCATATCGATCTGTGACCGGCGACAGATGCGACAACGCCGCCAGTCGATAAATGGCCGATTTAAAGGAAGCACTTGTCGCGTGTCGCAGTAAGTCCCTCTGCAAACCATCAGGCATGACGCCTTCGCAGCGAAGCACCTGTCGCTCGTCATCAAAATCCAGGCGACTGCTCCAGGTGATCGGCATGGAATCGTAACGTTCCTTCAACGCCGCCCAGTCCGCAAGGGACTCATCGTCCATCAGGGGCGTTTCGGCCAGATGATGACCACCGTACCATCGCCAGTTGCGAAAGCGAAGCCATTGTGTGTCCCGGTTTTGCACTTTCGTTGCATCCTGATCAGCGGCTGCGGTCACCAGCAGGCCCTCGTCAGAGGACCATCCCTCATCCAGTTCCCACGGTAACTGCCAGTCGTCTTTATCGGCCAGATAATGAATGTTGCGGACTGGAATCCGCATCGCCAGCTGTTGCTGAAAATTCTTGCGGGAGATCTGATCGTTGATGAAGACATCGCCATTGATAATCTGCATTCGGTCACCAGGCAGCCCTGTCACGCGCTTCACATACGCTTCGCCCGGCGATGCAGGATTTCGAAACACGACGACTTCCCAGCGTCGAGGCTGACGAAAATCGTACACATGTTTCTGCACCAGCAGTTGATCGCCATGGCTGTTTGGCACGCCCGACACATCGATGTTGATTTGACCACAATTCGGGCAGGTTGCATATCGACGCGAACCTTCCGGCTCTCTGATCACTGGCGAATTGACATCCACGGAATCATCAAAGGCGACGCCGAATGCGAAATGAAAGCGACAGGACGGACACGCGATTCGACGATGAAATCCCAACAGGCCCGGTGCCATCGATCCGGTGGAAATCAGATACCCTTCCAGAATAAAAGTCCGCAGCAGAATCACGGCAATGACGAAGCCAATTGCCAGATCGATTGCACTTCGCAACCAACGCAGGTCAAATGAGTCGTCGTGGAGATTGCGGCGTGGCATAATGCATCGCTCAGCCGGCGGGCGACTGAGGTTTTGAAGGATCCGTTTTCCGCGTCGATTCGCGGCGTCGTGAGTTGCGAACGATAACGAATCGCCGCATTCACGGAAATTCGCATTTTTCAAGCTGCGCATTCGGGAGTTATTGGTTTTGCAGTATTTCTGATAGCAAGTTGAGATTGCTGATTATTCGCTGAGGAAAGCTTCCACATATCAGCAAGAGGCGTTGTTTGTCGTGAGTTCGATGACAGAAATGCGAGTCGCGGAGCGACATCGCCTACGTAGCTCAGTCGCTCCGCGACTGTGATTCATTGGAAAAACTGACGCAAGTCCAGGAATTTGCCACTCCAGTCGATACTCACGACTACACGAGTCCGCCACTTTGGAAACCCAAAAACCGTGCATTACATAGCTCCTCTTTCCTTTCCCGAGCTGAGATCTTCCACATGAAAACACTCATCAATCCGCGTTCTCGAATCGTTTTTTGCGCAATCATCGCCTTGATGATTGCGCATTCGCTGTTCGGCATCCTGTACGCCACGGCCCAGGATCCGTTGGCTGGCCGAACCCGAAACGATTTGCTGAAGGGTTTTGTCGACAACTGCATTCTGATTGAACCGGGGACGGAAAAATTTCCTCAGCAGTTTCAGATGGGACGTGATTTTGAAAGTCCGTTCGCTCTGCCGGAACGTCCGGTCGCCTTGTCGCAGTCCTTTCGCATGAGCAAGTTTGAGATGACTCAGGAGCTTTACGCGGCGATCACCGGTGCAAACCCCAGCCGCTGGAAGGGGCCACGCAACTCCGTTGAATCCATGTCGTTCCTTGATGCCGAAGTGTTCTGCACCAAACTCACGGCGCAGTTGCGCGCCGCCAAACTGATTGCCCCGAACGAGATCGTCCGGCTGCCGACGGAAGCGGAATGGGAATATTGCTGCCGCGCGGGAACGAACTCGCTCTACAGTTTTGGAGATTCGGCGAGTAAGGAAGCGGATGGCGCTGATGTCACTTCGATTCTGAACGAATACGCCTGGCACACGGGCAACGCCGCCGGAAACGATCCGGCGGTCGGAGTGCTGAAACCCAATCCATGGGGCCTGTTCGACATGCACGGCTACCTCTGGGAATACGTCTCCGACAAGTACGCTGTTCCCGATGCTGCCGACGCCCAAGCTCCTGCTCCACGTCAGGCAAAACCGGGCGCTACCATTCGCGTCATCCGCGGCGGATCCTGGCGTGACCACGCCTCAAACCTCACCTCCGGCGCCCGCCTTCCGATCCCGGACCACGTCTCAAGCGACGCCATCGGCTTCCGCTGCCTCATCGCCCAGAAACCACAGCCTTATACCGCGTTCAGAATGAGATGCGGAGTTTTCTGTAGGGTGTGACAAGCGAGCAACGCGAGCGCGGGCACACCGAGGATTCAGCGCAAACGTGGTGTGCCTTCGCAGCTTGCCAGCTGCTTGTCACACCCTACGAATTTCAAAACTCCGGATGCCATTCTGAACCTGGGTTAGAGATATTTTATGGAC
>JANOUN010000131.1:0-8728 GCA_031416875.1 Planctomycetota bacterium
GACAGTTTATTGCAGTGTCGCGAAATCGGCGTCACGCGCGTCGGTGCGAGTGCGACACAGGCGATGCTGGACGAATGCCGTCTGCGCCTTAAACTGTCCCCAATCCAATTCGACGCCGATGCCGTCTCCCACGGGTATTGAAACAGCCATGAAGCCGCAGACCGCCGGTCGATCTTCCGTGACCCGGCGATTCTGCATCCTGCTGCACGATCATCCTTATTGGCACTGGGATTTTCTGCTGGAGCAAGGTGACCATGCGCTGTGCTGGCGGCTGCTGCGAAAACCTGTCTGCGATGAACCGATCGCGGCCGAACAGTTACCGCCTCATCGATTGCTGTATCTGGATTATGCCGGACCGTTGAGTAACGACCGGGGAACCGTCCAGCGCATTGTCAGCGGAACGTACCAGATCATCGCAGAGGAACCTGTCTTCCTGATTCAGCTGGAGGGCCTGGACTGGACACAACGGGCATCACTGGATGTTATCAGCGGCGACCGAATGTTCTGGCAGTTCAGCGTCGCACCACAAACTGGTTCTGCTCAAGAAGTGCGAGTTTCCCTGAAACACGATCACTGATAGACTCTGTAATCCAGACTCAACGATCACTGCCGGTCTTAACCAGGTTACAAAATCGATGAAGCGAATTGGAATCCTGACCGCCGGTGGCGACACGCCGGCACTTAACGCAACAATCTACGGGGCCGTCGAACGAGCGAATGCGCTCAAGATCGAAATCCTTGGACTGCAACGGGGCTACGCAGGACTACTTGACAGCCGCGTGCCGCATGTCCATCTCAATCCGCTTTTTACGGCGATCCCGGAACTTGATCCATGCAAAGGCGGCACGCTGCTGGGATCGTCGCGTACCTATCTTGATGAGACGCACAAAGACCTGCTGCAACTTGTCGCAGCGCATGTGCGTAAGCTGAATCTCGATGGACTGATCTGCATCGGTGGCGATGGCACGATCAACGGGATGCAGCCGATTGCTGAGATTCTGCCATGTGTGCTGGCACCGAAAACGATTGACAATGATCTGGGGCTGAATTATATCGACGAAGCAAACGAATGGATTCGGCACCCGATCGACGGGAGCCCGAAGTTTCGCGAAGAATTGCTCCGCACGCGCGACTCGATGGAACTCGAAGACATCGTCAACTACGCGACTCCAGGCTATGCAACTGCAGTCTTCGTGGTTGCGCAAAGCGTAGAACGATTGCGAACAACAGCTGAAAGTCATCGCCGAGTGGCGATCGTTGAAGTCATGGGTCGTCAGTCCGGATACATTGCACTGGGTGCCGCCTATGCGCAGCCCGACATTATTTTGATCCCTGAAGTGCCGCTCAATCTGGAACAACTGACAGCCCGGGTGGTGCAGCTGTATGACCTGCAGCAACACGCGGTGATCGTGGTTGGCGAAGGAGTGCGCAATGCTGACGGGACAGAACTCGGCGCGGCATCACCAGCTTTCGATCCGGCGGGCAACGTGCGCTACAGCGGCGCTGCGGATGCGATTGGCCAGATGCTGACCAGTTCGCTGGGAGAGAATATCTTCAGCGAAATGCGGGCTTTTGAGCCGGGAGCGTCATCGACGTTCATTCGAAAAATCGGACACACACAGCGCGGCGGACGTCCAATTCTGTTCGACAGATTCTATGCTTCTCAACTGGGAGGAAAAGCTGTCGATTTGCTCCTGTCGGGTGAATCGAATGAAATTGCCACCTTGCAGTACGAACGTGCAACCGGGTTTCGAGTCGGATCAATTTCGGCCAATAAACTTCGCGATCAATGGGGCGAAATTCATCCCCGGTCCGTCCATCCGTCATTCTATGACGCCAAACGCATGCTGCTGTCACCGACCGGAATCGACTATCTTCATCCCATCTTTACAAACGCAATCGGTGCCGACGACGTCGATTGCATCCGAACTCAAATGTTCAGCACAGGCAGTGTCAGGAATCGCTATCAAAGCGTCAACACGGACATCCGCAAACGGATTCGGTATGTCTGAGCGGCAGGCGATTGCTTCACACTCCACAAACTAAATCGATGGTGCAGCCCGGCTTCTCCGCGTCCACCGCGCTAACGGCAAAATCTGCCGCAACTGCGTGCACGGTTCACTCTCAACCACGAGAAGTATGAATTCCGCAGAAAGTGGATTTCCACAGCGTCTGAGAGTCTTGCCCCGTATTCACCACAGCTTTCCCTGGGGCGGATTTCCCAATGGCGTGGACTTAAGGCGAGCGGGGGATGTGAATCCCCTGATTTGTCGCGAATGATGCGAAAATCAGGGCACTTATCGAACACTGCTGCGTACAGTGAAATCCTGGCCTTTCCGCGACCTGACTTTCAGCGGAAAATCTATACGCGGCGGGTAGACATCCGAGGCTGCTTTTCGGCTGAGGATCAGGCGATGCGTTGTCGTCTGGCGGACTATCCACTCAATACAACGCCGATGCCGCGCGGCACCACATGGCGATTCGCGGCGATGGAAATGAACCAATACGTTCACGCCTTGCCTCCGAATACCAGAGAGTGCCGATTTGTGCCGAACGCGGCAAGTGCTCACCCAATGTCAGCCTATTCTGCGTTATGTGATGGCTCCGTGAGGCTGATTTCAGCTTCGATCGGCGAAGAGGTCTGGCAAGCGGTCGGTAGCCGAAGCAGTCGTGATATGACATCAGGATTCTGAGTGTTAGATTTTGGCAGAACGGGTTCCCGAATTTCATAGTTTGAATGTACGGGCCAGTATTTCGCAGCCCGCGCTGCCGGAATGATCTCGGGGTAGACGGACTCTGTGCAGAGCCGCAGAACCCATTACTTTTACAGGTCAGCGTTGCGCAAGGATGGCCTGCAGACAATTCTCAAGGAAGTGCTTTATGCGATTACTGTTTCTGACAGTCGCGATACTATTCGCCGTGACAACATCCACTGCCAATGGCTTTCAGTTGGCATCTCTGAGTCCGGCCCCAAATCCTGGCGGCGGAGGAGGTACCCCGGCATTGACCTGGAAATTTACCCATCCGCTTGACGGTATGCAGTGTTTCGGTAACGTTTTGTTTGCGGGAACCGGACCCAATTCCGACTCGGGCGGGCTTTGTGTCTATTCCTATACCAACACAATTCCTGGTGGAGTTCTGGCCAGCGAGTTGCAGTTACAAATCTCGGTTATCGTTGACACTGACCCGGGTATCGACTGGACCGGGCCGATCTACGAACAGGTCGGCGAGAATTACGCCACAATTATGCCCGCATTGGGAGTACCAAATATAGGACTATTGTCGCTCGTCGGAGGCGGAGGATTTGGCGGGACGGGCACCGACGTCAGTACACTCACAAGTCTCAACGGCGGACAAGGAGTCCTCTTCGGGATTGTTGAACCATAGCCACAAACTGATTCGTACGATTCCGTGCGCGTGAACGCAGTTGCTGATCGTCATAAACACCATCCAGGCACCGTGCTGGATGGTGTTTTTTTAATGAGGCATCGACAAATGCAGATCGCATCGTAAACTGCGGATTCGGGGTTCGCTCCGTGGAAACGGCCTCGCGAACCGATGGCAACTCTCTCGAAAAGACAACGATGATTTCCAAACTGCATTTTTCCACATGGACATGGTGCGTGGTAGGGTCCTGGCTGTACCTTTGCAGCAGTGACGGATTTGCGGACGAAGCGTCGGCTGTCGATTTTGAAAAAGACGTCGCTCCGGTTTTGATCCGTAATTGTCTCGAATGTCATCAGACCCGAAACTCATCCGGCGGTTTAGCACTGGACACTGCTTCCGGAATCGCAGCCGGTGGCGAAAGCGGTGCTGCCGTGGCCAGCTTTTCTGCAGCAGACAGTCTGATCATGCAGCGGATCAGTGACCGCGAAATGCCTCCGCCGCAACACGGCGAGACGCGTGCGCTGGCTGCGCGTGACGTAGAAATTCTGCGGCAATGGATTGACGCTGGAGCAGTTTTTCCACAGGGTCGGCGACTGGATATCTATGAACGAACCAACGACGTGCGCGGCGGCCGGGACTGGTGGTCGTTTCAGCCAGTGCGTCGCATTGATCCGCCGTGGTCCACCCTGGTTCCGGCAGGTTCAAATCCGATCGATGCGTTTATCCAGGTCGTCTGGCAGGAACGAGGCCTGACATCGGCCCCCCCGGCAGCGCCCGCCCAACTTGTGCGACGTCTGTGTTGGACGACGACGGGCTTGCCGGCATCGGAAGCACAGATTGCCACATTCACCTCCAATCCGTCGAAGCAAGCAACAGGACAGCTTGTCAACGACCTGCTGGAGTCACCCCATTTTGGAGAACGCTGGGCCAGACACTGGCTGGATGTCGTGCGATTTGCAGAGACCAGCGGCTATGAACGCGATCAGACTAAACCGTTTGCATGGAAGTACCGTGACTGGGTGGTTAACGCCTTTAACAGTGACATGCCCTACGATGAGTTTATCCGGGACCAACTGGCGGGCGATCAGATTTCTCATCGCTCTGAATCGTCCGTAATTGCCACCGGTTTCCTGCGTCTTGGCACGTGGAATGACGAACCCAATGATCCGGAAGATTACAAGTACGAACGACTCGAAGACCTGGTCCATGCGACGTCTTCGGCGTTTCTCGGCATGACCACAAAATGCGCACGCTGCCATGATCACAAATTTGATCCGATTCCTCAGGAAGACTATTACCGCGTCGCCGCTGCGTTCTGGCCTGGCCCGGTTTCGCAGGGAGCTGGTGACCTGCTCGGAGGCCCCAGTGCTGACGCGCTGGGATATCCCGAGATTCTGGGCTGGACCGACGTCAATACTTCGCCGCCACCGTTGCATGTGCTGAAAAACGGCGAACGTCATCATCCAATGCAGGCCGTGACGGCGGGCGTCCTGACATGTGTGCCCGGACTGGGATCTGAGCTGCAATCAGGCGCGGCGGCAAATGAAGATCACGCGAAAGGTGCGCGACTGCAGCTTGCCGACTGGATCGCCAGCCCCGAAAATCCACTCACCGCTCGAGTCATCGTGAATCGCATATGGCAGCATCATTTTGGTGAAGGACTTGTCAGATCGTCAAATAACTTCGGCTTTACCGGCGATCGACCGACGCATCCGGAACTTCTCGACTGGCTGGCCGCGGAATTGATCGACAACAACTGGAGTCTCAAACACATTCATCGACTCATCCTGACATCTGCGACCTGGCAGCAGTCGTCTCTGCATCCGCAGAATGCTGCGTACGTGCAGCAGGATTCAGCAAACAGATTCCTGTGGCGTGCCAATCGACGTCGCCTGGAGGCCGAAGCGGTTCGCGATGCGTTACTTGCAGCCAGCGGCGAACTGGATCTGCGGAGGGGCGGCCCTGGCTTCTTTCCCACGATCAGTGCTGAAGCTCTGGAAGGTCTGTCGCGCAAAGCATCGGCCTGGACAGCATCGCCGGAAAACGAGCAACTCAGACGAAGTCTGTACATTTTCACGCAGCGCAGTCTGCTTCCACCAATGATGACGGCCTTTGATATGTGCGATACCACCCTTCCCTGTGGTCAACGCGACGTGACGACCGTTGCACCGCAGGCACTGACGCTGCTGAACAATGAGTTTATTCACCGACGCGCCGAGTCACTTGCCGGACGCGTCTCCATGATCCGTCCTGACGCTGTGAATGATCAAATCGATGCAGTGTGGCGAGCCATCCTGAATCGTCAGCCGTCGGCAGTCGAAATATCCATGGCAGCGGAGCACGTCCAACATCAGTTGGAGCGTTTTCAACTGCCAGATTCTAAGAATTCGAAAAGAACTCTGTCCCCGAATGAGTTGGCTCTGGCATCGCTTTGCCTTGTATTGTTCAATTCAAACGAATTCATCTATGTTGACTGAACGGCATGGCGAAGGATTGCGGGAGCGATCACTGTCGCCAGCCAATTCGTAATCGATTGCAGGCCACCCACGAACTGCGATTTGTTCAGCGACAATCAAGACGCTCCTTTCCAGAGTGACTCACCACACAATGCCAGATGCTCTTGAACGTGAACTTCAAACCGCACTCACGGCCGTCCGACAAGCCGCGATTGTTTGCCGGTCGGTCCAGTCGGCCATCACGACCGAATCCCTGGCAAAGAAAGACAAGAGCCCCGTTACGGTGGCAGATTTTGCAAGTCAGGCCATCATCTGTCGCCAGCTGCAGCTTGATTTCCCAAATGATCCTGTGATCGGCGAAGAAGGAGCCGCGGAACTCAGGCTGCCGGCTGGCTTCGATTTTCTGAACCGCGCAGTGCGTGAATGTGCGGCGGCAGGCGTTGTGGCAACTGCGGTGGAAGTCTGTGACTGGATCGACCGCGGCGGAGCATCCGAGTACAGCCCGCGATTCTGGACGCTGGACCCGATTGATGGCACAAAGGGATTTCTGCGGAAGGAACAGTACGCGATTTCTCTGGCACTGATTGTCAACGGTCAGATCGAAATCGGCATCCTGGGCTGTCCAAACATGCCATATGCTAACAAGCCCGACGGCACAGGAGTGCTGGCATGGGCTGTCCGTGGACATGGAGCGTGGATGCAGCCCCTGTCCGAACCGGATGCATCGCCGACTCAAATCACGGTGACGCAGGTGTTAAAGACCGCCGACATGCGATTCTGTGAATCCGTCGAATCCGGACACAGCTCACATGACTGGTCAGGGCTGATTGCCTCCGAACTGGGTATTCATCTGGAACCAATTCGTATGGACAGCCAGTGCAAGTATCTTGCAGTGGCGCGCGGTGATGCAGACTTGTACCTTCGCCTGCCGACGCGGAAGGGTTATCAGGAAAAAATCTGGGACCATGCCGGCGGAATTCTGGTCGTCGAAGAGGCCGGCGGACAAGTCACCGACATTAACGGCAATGCACCTGACTTCCGGCACGGTTCGGCTTTGACTCAAAATGAAGGCATGGTCGTCACCAATGGACACGCGCATGGCGACGTCATTACCGCCATCGGGACACATGCGCCGGCCGACATGGCGTAGTTTCTGCTGCGGCACGCGTCACTTTTCGTCGATTTCGGATTCATCATCGGATGCAGCCGACGGAACCTGTCGATACCGGGCCAGCGCAGCCTGGGAAAAGCCCTGTATCGAACTGACTACAGCCTGCATGATTCCGGCACCTGAATCATTGAGCAACGTGAAGGCGAGAACCGTAAGTCCTGCCGCACCGAACAGCAACCACGTCCGATGTTGCTGATGACTCGCAAGATGCATCACAACTTCCGCAACGGCAGGTCTGACCAACGATCGCGGCTCAGGCGATTTAGCCTCAGTTCCACCGAATATCAGTCTGTTCGCAACGGGCACGAATTCACGCGGAGTGCTGCCGGACTGCGTGGTATGAACCAGTCGACGGGCAAATTCCGGATCACTTTTCAGGGCTGCCGCGACTCGTTCCAGGTAATCGGCTTCATCTTCTAATTCCTGCAGGCGCCCCGCGTTGGCGGCATGCTGTTGTCGCACACTGATCCAGTCTGCCAGTTTCGGTGACAGCGATACCGCAGCGTACATTACGGCCGATAGCAGCAGCGAGATCCAGAACGCGATGGACATCAAAAAAGAACCGACCGCCTGAGGAACTAAGATTTGTTCTTCAGAGGTCGGATCAATGTCGTTGTCACATTCTTCTTCGTTCATCGCTTTTCGAATCACTCGCCTTGGAACAGGGGGCCGAAACCAAAAGCCCGAAGCGACCCCTGGGCCATTTGGCGATTAATTCCTGACCCCTGATCCCAGGTCGGAATACTAGCCAATCGTGCCGCCGAAGGTTGCGGTGTCGCCCAGCATTTGTTCGATGCGGAGCAGCTGATTGTATTTGCAGATACGGTCAGTACGGCTGGCCGAACCGGTTTTAATCTGACCGGTTCGCAGTGCCACTGCGAGGTCAGCGATCGTTGTGTCTTCGGTTTCACCCGACCGGTGACTCATCACAGCCGTGTAGCCGTTACGATATGCAAGTTGCACGGCCTGAATGGTTTCGGTGAGTGTGCCGATCTGGTTGACCTTAACGAGAATACTGTTCGCAATCCCCTTGTCGATTCCCTGGCTCAGGCGACTTACGTTGGTCACGAAAAGGTCGTCACCCACCAATTGCAGCTGTACACCCAGTTTATCGGTCAGCTTCTTCCATCCGTCCCAGTCGTCTTCGGAACAGCCGTCTTCGATTGAGCAGATTGGGTACTGACTGGCCCACTGGTCGAGCAAACCGACCATACCGTCGGAATCCAACTTCTTGCCATCGATGGTGTAGATGCCGGTTTTGGAATCGAAAAACTCGGTGGCAGCACAGTCGAGTGCAATCTGGACCTGTTTACCAGCCTGATATCCGGCACCTTCGATGGCCTGCATGATCACCTGCAAGGCTTCTTCGTTGGTTTTGAGGTCGGGAGCAAACCCGCCTTCGTCGCCCACTGCAGTGCTCATGCCTTTACCGGCCAGTACTTTTTTCAGGTTGTGAAAGATTTCCGTCCCGGCACGCAGTGCATCGCTGAAGGTGTCGAAGCCCAGCGGCATGACCATGAATTCCTGAATATCGATGCCGTTATTTGCGTGGGCTCCTCCGTTGATGATATTCATCATCGGCGCTGGCAGACAGTTTGCACCGACACCACCCAGGTAACGGAACAGTGGCAAACCGCAACTTGCCGCTGCTGCATGAGCAGTCGCCAGCGAAACGGCCAGAATGGCGTTGGCTCCGAGGCGTGCCTTGTTCGGA
>JANOUN010000132.1:0-2428 GCA_031416875.1 Planctomycetota bacterium
CAAATTGCTGCGATTCTGGCAGCAGAACGTGCAGCGAATCTCTGAATCGCCGATCGCCCAGCTTCGTGAAGCGGCGGCCGTCGCCGATCAAAATGTGGCGAATCTCAACGGGACGATTCCAGGGACGTTCATTTTCAATGATTTGCCCGCACCGCGCGATGCATTCGTTATGCTGCGAGGTCAATACGATAAGCCGGGCGAAAAAGTGGAACCACGTGTTCCCACGGAATTCCCTCCGCTAAAAACTGCGGACGGCCAGCCATTCCCTGCCGATCTGCGTGCGAATCGCCTGGATCTGGCACGCTGGTTCCTGGCTGAAGAAAATCCGTTGACCACACGCGTCACGGTCAATCGTGTCTGGCAGCAGTTGTTTGGTACAGGACTGGTGAAGACCAGTGACGATTTTGGGACACGGGGCGATATGCCCAGCCATCCGGAATTGCTCGACTGGCTGGCAGTAAATTTCCGTGCATCCGGCTGGGATACGAAACAGTTGTACCGGCTTTTGCTGACTTCGGCCACGTTTCGTCAGGATTCGGCAACCAGTCATGATCTGCATCAGCTGGATCCTGAGAATCGCTTACTGGCTCACGGCCCGCGTTTAAGACTCGATGGCGAACAGCTCCGCGACAATGCATTGGCGGTGAGCGGACTTCTGAATTCAGCGATGGGTGGACGCGGGGTGATGCCGTATCAACCGCCGGATATCTGGGAACCTGTCGGCTACGAGAACAGCAACACACGATTCTACATGCAGGACCACGGAGCAGATCTTTATCGCCGAAGTGTGTACTGCTTTATCAAGCGCACGGCACCGCCGCCGTTCATGACCAACTTTGACGGCCCGAATCGCGAACAGTTCTGTCCCCGCCGCGAACGCAGCAACACTCCGCTGCAGGCGCTGCAGTTGATGAATGACGTGCAGCACTTCGAAGCCGCCCGAGCCCTCGCGGAACGTGTCCTGGCAGAAGGCGGCGCGGACACAAATTCTCGCCTGGAGTTTTTGTATCGCACCGTTCTGTCGCGTAAACCCACCGCAGACGAAATTCAAATTGTCACATCGGCGTTGCAGACGCAGTTGAAGATGTTTGCCGCTGACGCGGACGCTGCGACCAGAGCACTTCACGTCGGCGAATCAGAACCAAAAAAAGTTGCCGCCGATCTTGCGACGGCGGCATGGACGATGATTGCAAATCTGATCCTGAATCTGGACGAGACGGTAGTACGAAATTGATCGATTTCTTCTTCTGCGCACAATAGTGCAGGCTTCACGCTGCGTGTTCAGCCAGGACTTTCAGTGGTGCAGATCTGAGTGTTTTGCCTCGCGAAAGTGATGACATTCCTGTTCATTCATGCGTCTCTGTTTTCCTCCTTCACTGGGGACACCAGCGACCTTTGTAGTGCGTAGAGTGGCAGCAATCCGCAATTCTGGCGTCGGGGCGTCAGCGGGACACCGATCAGGTTCAGCGAATCGTCAGGAGTGATCGCCGCCACGTCTGAAATGTGTTGACCTTGAATGTATTCGCAGAGAATTGATGCGGCGGCTTGGCACAGCATGCAACCACTAGCGACAAATCCACATTCGATGATCTTCAAATCGCGAATTTCGACATAGATTGTGACTTCGTCTCCGCAGGCGGCGTTCCGGGCATATCCTGAGTGAGTCGCCGTGGCGAGTTTTCCTCGATGAAATGGAGCGTTGAAATGTTCAAGGATTGGATTTTCGTCCATTAAATCACCGCCGCATCGCCGGTCTTGTGAATATCTGAATCACTCTGCATTCACTTCCACGGACAATGACTGATCGACCATCGCTGTGCGATCGTTGAGGTATCGCCCCTTGCTGTTGATGCGGGCGTGCAGGTCATCCAGAATCCAATGGAACACCAGTAAGTGCATTGACTGAGCCATTCCCATATCGTCTACAGGAATGTGCAGATTTCGCTGTGCCAGTGATCGCAATTCACCACCGTCGTACCCAGTCAGTCCCCAGGTGATTAGGTCATGACGGTTGGCCCATTCGACTGCTTGCAGCACGTTCTTGCTGTTCCCGCTGCCACTCATGGCGATCAACACATCGCCGGGGGAAGCAAAGTTCTTGAGCTGTTCGACGAAGATGCGTTCGAACCCTTCATCATTGGCCCATGCCAGTATTGTGGACGTGTTTTCCGAAAGACTCATGACCTTCATACGCCTGGCGTTGTCGTTCAGAAAATCGGCTGGATCGAGAGTACTCTTCAGCAGATCCTCGGCAAAGTGACCGGCTGTCGAGCCAGCTCCACCGTTTCCGCATACGAACACAAATCGACTCTCCTGCCAGGCAGTATACAAATCGTCGCTCAGACAATGAACTTCATCAAGGTTCAGCCGACTCGTCACACATCGGCACTCTTCCAGATAATCCGCCAATGACAACTGAATTCCCAGC
>JANOUN010000133.1:0-7861 GCA_031416875.1 Planctomycetota bacterium
AGTGAATACTCTGCTGCAGAGTTCGCTCAGCGACACAGACCGTTTCTGGATGCGCTGGAGTCAGTATCGCAGTGACCGAGCGGGGGCGGCGAAGAAATGATTCCAGTGACTCCAGCGGAAGAACCGGCCGACTTCCAGACGAAAGTCCGTGAGCGTGGTCTGCGAGCCATCGCCGAGATGGTTGGCGAACACCCCAGGCGAAAGTCCGGGCGGCCTTTTGCGAAGATCGCCAGCCGCCGCGAAGAAATACCTGCGGGCAGTTTTCCGACCTACTGGACCGCATGTCTGGATGATTTACTGAACGCCTTCAACCGCATCTGTGCGTATTCGTGTTTTCGAATTCATCCTGTCACGGGAGCTGCTTCTGTCGATCACTTCGCTCCGAAGTCACGGAAATGGAACAAGGTCTACGAGTGGAACAATTACCGCCTGGCGGCCGCACGGCTCAACGCTCGCAAGAACAGCTTCGAAGACCTGATCGATCCGTTTGACGTTCAGGAGGCTTGGTTTCATCTGGAACTCGTCGGCTTCCAGGTGATCCCCAATCCGCAGCTCACCAAGTCACTGCGTGAACAGATCGAAACAACGATCACCCGACTGGGATTGAATGACTTCCGGCACGAGCGAGAAGATGACGCGCAGCGATACTGGGACCGCGAGATCACTCTGAAGACGTTGCAACGCGAGTCGCCGTTTGTCGCATTCGAATTGGCTCGTCAGAATCGTCTTCATCTGACGGATGCAAAGGCGGCGATATGACCTGCGCAGATTTCAGCAGATACTCACCGGCGGCTAGCGCCGTGCCGCTCACTAATGCAAAGGTGCCATCATGACCTTTGCATCACTCCACAGCAAGCGAATTCTGGTCACGGGATCTTCCACGGGCATTGGTCGTGCCATCGTGCTGGAGTGTGCGCGGGCGGGAGCGGATGTGGTGGTGAATTGTCGCAGGTCGTTGGACAAGGCAGAGGTCGTCGCGGAGGAAGCTCGGACGCTGGGCGCGCAGGCGGATGTGATCGCCGCCGATGTCGCTGATGCACAGGATCGCAGAAAGCTGGTCCGAGCCGCATTTGATTCAGGTCGCATTGATGCGGTTGTCAATAACGCGGGTGCGGACTTGCTGACGACGGAATTTCGCGGTGCTGAGTTTGCTCAAAAGTTCAACGCACTGATTCAGACGGACGTGATGGGCACGATTGAGTTGTCTCGTGCATTCGGCAGGCGATTTCAGGAACAGGGACGCGGAGCGATTCTGAATATCGGCTGGGATCAGTCGGATCGCGGCATGGAAGGAGACAGTGGTGAACTGTTTGCCGCAGCCAAAAATGCCATCATGGGTTTCAGCCGATCGCTCGCCGTGAGCCTGGCACCGCAGGTGCGAGTCAACTGCATTGCTCCCGGCTGGATCCGGACGGCATGGGGCGAGAACGCCAGTGACTACTGGCAACAACGCGTGATGACAGAAACACCGTTGAAACGTTGGGGGAATCCGCAGGATATCGCCAACATGGCCAGGTTTCTTCTCAGCGATGACGCAAGCTACATCACCGGACAGGTGATCAACGTCAACGGCGGCGCCGTGCGGTGAAATGTAGCCGTCTCGCTCCGTCGAGACGAGCCTTCAACAAGGCCACTACATCAAACAACCCATGCTCCATGTACTGCATGATCACCATGCCGAAACCACAAGATCCGACTGACGATAAACGGGCTGCTCGACAATCCTGTTTCGCCCGAACACCGTGCGCGCTGCGGCTGTTGGCAGCTGGATTCTGCCTTTCGCAGACGGCTGAGTTTCACCGGCTGGCGACAAATTGCCGAACGCGGAAAAATACTTGCGGAAGGCTGTCTCCCGGAATTTCGGCACGACATGGATCGTGTCCAGACCGTACCAGTGTGGTTCAGGTTCGACAAAACAAATTCCGAATTCCACCGCCAATTGCCGCGCAAGCTGATCCAGTGCCTGAGATCGCTCAAGGATGTTGGATTGCGACAGAGTGCAGCCGGGGAACATGATCGTCCGCGCGATTCGAAACTGCAGTTTGCCAGCTCGCGTGAGCGACGCCAGCGGGAGCCCCGTCATCACGATTTTCGCATCCGATCGCCAGTCAAGAATCTGCCGGATGCACTGACGGACAGAGGCGGCGATCTGATCTGGCTCAAACAAATACACAATATCATTTCCCAGATCCGTGATCAGCACCCGCGGTGGATTCGCCGAATCGCGCGGCAACCGGTCCCACAGACCGCAGTTGCGAATCGCCGGTAACTGACGAAACCAGAACGCGCTGGTCTTGACATACGAACGTCCCATCCCCAGCGCCACGTTGAGATTGATGGGTTCGCCGGTGACACGTCGCAGGGAGCTGATCACAGCCTGCCAGCCGAGCACCAGATTGCTGGCTCCCAGCAGGACCACGTCCTGAGTGTTCATCCGGGATGGAGACGCTTTCTCGCGCATCGACTATTTGCTCGTACTCGCGGCCGTCAGATACTCGCTCAACCGCTGCATATTTCGACTGAAGAGTTCGCTGGAAATGACACGATGCCCGGTGTAAGTACGATGAACAGTATCAAAGTGCGCAGCATGTGACATGACGTCCTAATTATTCGCCGCGGTGGTCGCGTTCAGGACTTGTGTTGCGGGATACAAGTGATCGAACGATATCAGTCGCTGGCCTTCCCTGATCAGAAACTCCGTGTCCATGAAAGGTTCGTAGCTGATGTCCTGCCAGCGGATGTCTCCCCGAGCATCAATCAAAAATGTACCATGCAGGGCGGCCTTTTCGAAGTCGTCGTAGCAACGGTACTCGCGGAAGACAGTCATTTCCGGATCGGCCACAAGCGGAAACGGAAACACTGTCTCCAGATTCTCACAGGCACGTTTCAGGTTTTCCTGCTGATCGGTGCTCACTGCAACGACTTCGAATCCCGCAGCACGAATGGCTTCATGTTTCTTCGCGATTGCCTGCAACTGCTCGGCACAGTGCAGGCATCCGTAGCCCAGATAGAACACGAAAATCACCGGACGGCCGTGATAGTCGCTCAGCGATCGCGTCTTTCCATCCGGATCCGGCAGTGCCCATTCCGGAGCATTGCGCGGGGACCAGCGAAATGAGCCCAGCGAATCCAGATCTGGCCGAGTTCCGATGTCGGCAGGGACTTCCTGCGGAAGTCGCCAGTCCGCAGCATAACCAAATTCCGCGGCAATCGGAGCCAGCCGCATCATCGGTGCCACATCCAGATCGATCGTGGAGGAAATCTTCCGAAGCTGCTCAAATGCAGACTTCGATTCGTCTTTCTTTCCTGCCGCGTAAAACGCTTCAATCTGACTGCCGAGTGCCCGAACTTCGCCGGGGTTCGATTTCACGTTCTCCGCCGTTTTCTTCAAGGCGTCTTCGGTTTTTCCGGCTCGAAGCATCGCGGAAATCATGTCATCGCTGGAGACGCTGGCTTTAGTGAACAAGTCCAGAGCCTTCTCATGCTCACCCTGACGCGCTGCAATCCGAGCGTCGATTTCGAATGTGGCCTTTTCGAGCCCTTCAATCCTGCCCTTGAACTTGTTCTCAGCGTCTTTCTTTGCCGTTTCAATCGCTTTGTCGTCAGACTTTGCTTCACGAGCTTTCGATTCCGCTTCAGCGACTGCCGTCAATTGCTTTTGCTTTTCTTCATCCAGCAGTTTCTGCAGGCGATCCCTGAAAACAGCAGCGTTCGTATTATCGCCAATCGCCGCGAGGGCTGAACCGACGGCTTGATCGCGCCGGAGATCTTCATCGGCATCGCCGGTGTCTTCCAGCCACGTCGTGCCATGCAATGCGGCCAGCGTTTCGTACATTTCGAAACTCTGCAGGACGTTGATCAGTCGATCACGTCCGTACTTGAAGCTGCCGGATTTGGCGAGCGAATTGTATTTCGGATGGCGCGGCAGACTGAGCATGTTTCGCGCGAGATTCTCGGCGTCGTGTGCTCGCCCGATCGAGATCATGTTGCGAATGCACCATTCATTGTTATGCGCGAAGTTATGGATCTGATCGGGGAGGACTCGATCATGCATCATGTGAAAATGATCGACGCGTGCCGACGCTTCCTGCTGATACACGGCGTCGTGATAGCGGTGCAGTTTCGAATAGATATGCCCCGGCATGTGCCACATGTGAGCGATCGAAGGCGAAGCCAGCCCACCCAGTGCGGAAGACTTTAAAGCCAGTTCAGGTTTTTTGCTGTCCCACAGATGAATCCGATAGTGATGCACCGGATGCAGGGGTTCAACATCCAGCACCTGCTGTATCATGGCATCAATGCTCAGATTGGATGCCATGTGCAGACCGTCACGTTTTCCCGACCAGAAGTACTCGCACAGAAAAGCCTTCGTTTCAATGTCGTCCGGGAATTCGATCAGAATGTCTTCCAGATCGCTGACGTACTTGTCAGCTCGCTGCTGTTTCTGATCGTCGTTCTCGGTCTTGGCATTGATAAACCGATCAAACGCTTCGATCAGCATCCGTTCCCGCTTTTCAACTTTGTCCTTGCGATTTACGGCTTCAGCGATGAATCCTTTGGCTCGCTTGTCGTTGCTGCGGTTTGACATCGCCATGCCCCAGTAGGCCGTTGCGCAGTCGGGGTCCAGCATCGCGGCCTGACGAAATGATCGTTCTGATTCGAAGTACCAGAACCCATGCAACTGAGCCACACCCTGCTCAATGAACTTCCGGGCTTCGGCGTTTGACGTCGTCACCGGGAATTTCACCACGCCACAGCCGTCCATCAGATAGGCCGACTGACGTGGTCCTTCGTTAAAGACTTCGCCATGGACGGAATGCCCCTCCTTGAGTGCATCATCGGAAAGCTTTGATTCATCGGGTTTGGTCTCGACCGGCTTCCCGGCATCGACCATGGGAGGTGCAGCTTCCTGTGCTGTGGCAAGACGCTGTGCCCCGATTGCATTGATTGCAACCAGAGCGACAGCGAGGTGCCAGCAAAACAGTCGATGTGCGAAGCAATCAAGCATGATCACCACCTGAGTTTCTGCGTGGGGTAAGCTTCCAGCTTGCCGTCGCTGATTAAAAACTAAATGCCTGCTCGCAGATCTGACAAGCTGGAAGCTTATCCCACTTTAAACCAACAATCCTTGCGAGCCGAATTACCGCCTGGAACGTTGAATTACACAAACGGGGTCTTGCCGGGGATCGCCACTGGTGGCACCGGATTGTCGGTCCATTCGTAGGCTTTCGGGCTGAGGTCTTCCTTTGAATTCAGAACTGCGTCCCAGGTAAGTCGCTGGCCAGTATAGCCCGCCATGCGTCCGGCAATCGCCAGCATGGTGCTCTTGCACATGTAATCGCCGTTGTTAATCGGTTGGCCACTGCGAATGCTGGCGAACAGTTCATTGTGCTCGATCTGGTACATGTCGCCATCCGGGCCGTCATACTTCCAGATCACATTCCCGGCGTGGTCCTGGATCTTATGACTCATCACATTGACGCGGCCTTTGGTGCCAAAGATATAGTCTTCGACTTCGCTTTCACAGTTTGGCCAGTGTCGGCAACGTGCAAATGCCTTCACGCCGTTTGGCCATGTATAGACAATATCAAAGTGGTCAAAGATATTGCCGTACTTGGCATCCGTGCGAACCTGACGACCTCCGGATCCGCTGATCGATTCAGGAACCTGATCATTCATCGCCCACATCATCTTGTCCAGACTGTGGATGTGCTGTTCAACATTGAAGTCACCCGAGAGCCACGTGTAATAATACCAGTTGCGAATCTGGTATTCCATTTCGCTGTCGCATTTGTCGCGCGTGCGACGCGGATCCCAGACGCCACCCGTCATGTAACTGCACTGCATTGCCACAATGTCACCGACCGCACCGTTCTTAATCTGCTCGAACGTAGCTAGCTTGCCAGGGTGATAACGCCAGCACAGGCCCGACACGAGTGCCAGTCCTTTGGCCCTGGCCATCTCAGACGATTCCATCACGGATCGTACACCCGGCGCATCGACCGCGACCGGCTTTTCGCAAAACACATGTTTGCCGGCTTCGACGGCGGCACGCAGATGCTGAGGACGAAAATGCGGCGGCGTGGCCAGCAGGACCACGTCAGACTTTTCGATCACGCGCAGGTAGTTGTCGAAGCCTGAGTAGCATGTGTCGTCAGAAACTGTCACGCGCGGCATCACGCCGTCCTTATTGAACATGCGTGTCAGAGATCGACGGGCACGCTCAGTGGCGTCTGCAAAAATGTCTCCGATCGCGACAAGTTCCGTGCCGGCATCAGCATTCAAGGCCTGTTCAGCGGCCCCGGTGCCTCGACCACCGCAACCGACAAGTCCCACTTTCAGCAGATCGCTGCCTGCGGCGAATGCACCGGCATGGAGCGGTTGTGAAATGCCAGCCAGCGTGACAGCACCTGCTGCGGATGCGGCCAGAAAACTGCGGCGGGTTGGTTCGTTCTGTAACGGAGTGGTTTGCATCATGAGCCACCTTGGAAAAAATGAGGCGGGAGTTGTTGACGGCGGGATGTCGCGGTTGGGAACTTGAATGACACCATGTGTGCGTGTCAATCATCCGGCAACAGCAAACAGAGCTTACAGAGTGACCTGAGAAAGGCTCCAGGTCAAGGCAGCAGACCAACTTCGTCGCTGTTTCGCCGCTGTGGCGACTTGCCGCACGCAAAAAGACTCGTACGACGACCATACGGGCTTTTTGGGGTAGGTCGGGACAAGCGAAGCGCAGCTCCGGAAATTGCCACACGCCGAAGCCATGATTCTGAAACTTAAGGGCGTCGAAAAAGTCGTCAGCGGCTATACCGGAGGCTCGGTCAAGAATCCGACCTATTACGCAGGTCTGCGAAGGATTCACCGGGACTACTTCGCTCTAAACCCAAACAGCCCCTACTGCCAGGCCGTGGTCGGGACAAAGGTGAGCAAGTTCATGAAGCGCTTCGAAGAGATGGCGAAGAAGGACGAATGATCCAGGATTCATCCCCCGACGATTTAGAGTCATACGCTGTTTTAGGCGCGCACCGTGCGTGCATCATTGTTGCTCGTGTCTCCGACGCGAGTCTTCCCGCCACGGAGTGACGGGCAACTATGGGTTGCGGGCAAAGCCCGCGTTAAGAATCCTGCCGCTGTTTGGCGGGCAGCATCACAATCAGCAGGAGCAGAATTCCGTTGGCAATCGTGCAGCGGAACATGTGCTCGACAGAACGCGAGGCCAATAACTCATCGACCGGTTGCAGGCCGATGAGTAACAGGCACCATAAGAGGATCCCACTGAGTATCAGCGTCTCTGACCTTGACGGAGCTGACACCACTTCACGCAGTATCACGACCATGGCCGGAAGACTCAACACGCAGTACTGATACCAAACCAGGTTAGACGTCAGAAGATGAATCTGACACCCGATTGCCAGCCATACAGCAATTTCCGCAGGGCGGGTCTCCAGTCCAGTCTCCTGGAAGTGATTCTGAGTCCGTCGCATGACTGCGAGAATGAAAGTGCCAGCCATCACGGGCCCTGTCAGAGAGACGAGCCACCCGGGCAGACCGCAGGATCGTACAAAATATATTGGCGAAAAATTTCCCTGATGAGTCTGAATGATTTCGTCGGGCATCACACGTACGGCCTGAATCCACTCGATCCAACTGTCAGGCGGAAACCAGATCGATGAAAACGCTATGGCAATGAATCCTCCCACCGCACCACCGATCGTCGCTGCGAGCAGTTGCCTCCCAATGTTCGGATCAGGCTGTGCATGCTGCTGTTGATCCCATAGCCCTGCCAACATCGAACCCAGCCACATCACGCCGCACCACAGCAAACTCGGCTTAAACGCCAGACACAGCCCCAGCCAGACAC
>JANOUN010000134.1:0-3007 GCA_031416875.1 Planctomycetota bacterium
CGTCGCTCGTTCGATTTTGCCAAACATGTGTCCGCCGATCGCACCGTGCTGCCAAGTACCGGCGTAGCGGTTTTCATGAAAGATTACTCGAGCAGAAAATCCTTCGCCAAGTCCAGGCAGGTTGGCGTTTGTGAGCGATACCATCGGCGTGTCGCCTGCCCATTCGACCGGGACAGTGATCGGTAGTTTTGTGTCGAGTTTGCCGTACTTCACACGCGTCATAAAGATCCAGAGGTTCTCAGACGCCTTGGTGACGCTTTCGATTTCGTACCGCTCCGGCTTCGGGGCGCCTTCGCTCTCTTTCCCGTCGATCGTAAATGATCCGACCAGCACGCATTTGGCCATCGATTTCGAAAACGCCTCGTCCCGAGCGGCAATCTCCGCCTCAGTGGGTTCGTCGGCCTGCCCTGTTAAAGCCCAGGCAGAAGCAATTAACAACGCACCGCAAAACATCGCAAACTTCTTCATCACAGAATTCCTTCAGAGATGCAGGACACAACAGCAGGCAGGCAAAAGCAGATCGTACGCGGATTGTGACGATTTGAAAACAGTGAACCGTTGTTAAGCCGGGCGAGGCTGAGTACGATGTCCGGGTGGACACCACGGCCATTGGCGGCGAGCGACTCGGGATCAGCGATTTCATGTGTTTGAGGTCAATATGTTAAACTTTGTCGGACGCGGGACTGCGCATACCTGTGACGGAACAACACGACGGGACTTTCTGCAAGTCGGTTCGCTCGGTGCGGCTGGCCTGTCGCTGTCCGGATACCTGGAGGCCAAAGAACAGGGACAAGTGGCGGACGGCCATGACGAACGATCCTGTATCATGATTTTTAACCTGGGTGCTCCGAGTCAGCTCGATACGTTCGATATGAAACCTGATGCTCCGTCAGAAGTTCGCGGGCCGTTTAAGCCGATCGCCACCAGTTGCGGGGCGTATCAACTCTCTGAGATTCTGCCAAAGACAGCCACGATCTCGGAACACCTGGCTTTGGTCCGCAGCTGTCATCACAGCGGAGCGGCTGTCCATGACGCGGGCTGGCAAATGATGCAGACCGGACGGCAGTTTTCCGGCGGCGTCCTGTCGCCACATGCAGGTTCTGTTGTCAGTTATCTTAAGGGACGTCGTACCGATCTTCCGCCGTTCGTCGTGCTTCCTGAACCAATGGGGCGTGGCGGCGGAAATCTCCCGAACGGGCAGGCTGGCGGATTTCTCGGCAAGGCGCATGACCCGTTCGCGTTGATGGCCGATCCGTCGAAGGCCGACTTCAAAGTGCCCGACCTGTTACCCCCGGAATCTCTGGGCGAAGTGCGTATGGAACGCCGCAGACGGTTGCGTGATCTGGTTGATAACACAGTCAAGGATTTTGAATCCACCGAAAACGCGACGATGATGGGGCGCAACTTCGAAGCCGCGTATCGCCTGATGACCAGTCCGGCAGCCAGGGAAGCGTTTGATCTGTCGAAGGAACCGCAATCCGTCCGGGAGCGTTACGGTATGCACCGCTTCGGTCAATGCTGTCTGCTGGCTCGACGACTGGTCGAAGCCGGTGTGCGATTCGTCACGGTCAATACATTCCTGACCGTGTTTGATGAAATTACCTGGGACATTCATGGTTCGAAACCGTTTACGTCCATTGAAGGCATGCGAGATATCGTCGCGCCGCTGTACGATCAGGGATATTCGGCGCTGATCGAAGACCTGCATCTGCGAGGTTTGTTGCCGAATACGATGGTTTGCAATGTGGCAGAATTTGGTCGCACGCCAAAGGTCAATCCGGCAGGCGGACGAGACCACTGGCCTCAGTGCTTTACTGTCGGATTTGCAGGTGGCGGCGTGAAGGGCGGACAGGTCGTGGGAGCCAGCGATCCGATCGGGGGCGTTCCGGCTGATCGCCCCGTGCAGCCTGGCGACGTGATCGCGACCATGTTTCACAGCCTGGGCTTAAAACTGGATACGCACTTGCCCGGCCCGGCAGGTCGCCCGTTTCCATTGGTCGATTTTGGATACCGCGAAATCCACGAGCTGTTTTGAATTGGGAAACGGCACTCGGAAGAAAGACCGTCCAGCGCGTGGTCGACGACCAGGGCGTCAGTCTGAAAATCGCAGGAAAGCACCTGTTCTTCGAACTCGGGTTCAACGCATAGACCAACAAGCCCCTGGATTTCCGTTATGACATCGACCTTCCTCACCACCATCCCCATCATGCGCATTTTTGATGTGGTGAAGGCGAAGGATTTTTACGTTGGATTCCTGGGATTCACTGTCGATTGGGAACATCAGTTCGACAGCGGCTCCCCCGTCTACCTTCAGATTTCGAAAGGTGATCTGGTGCTGCATCTGTCGGAACATCACGGCGACTGCTGTCCTGGTTCCACCGTGTTCGTATGGATGAAAGGGATCGAAGAATTTCATGCCACAATTACTTCGAGAGGCTACGGCTATATGCGGCCCGGCATTGAACGGACTTTCTACAACAGTGTGTGCGTTGAAGTGACAGACCCGTTCGGCAACCGCATCCGCTTCAATGAAGAGCGTGCGGATGTATCGGTAAACGGAACGCAGTAGGATGGACATTCATGTCGGTCGCATGGCCATGAAAAGCGTTCAAAGCGATGGTTGTTGAGCGTTGAGAGTCGTTCGACGGCAGAACGCTTTCCGGTAAATCTCGGACATGAATGTCCAGGCTAGTGCGCCTGTGAGGGCGTTTGACTGGAAGGGTGCAAGTCCCATCATGGGCTGATCTGAGCCCATTAACTGACAGTAACTGCGTTTTTGCAAGAGGTGGTGGAGAGCAACTGAAAGTGAACAATCGGTCCGCAGGATAACGAACTCGATTCGGCCTGTCGTTGTGGCGAGTTGGCTAGTTAACGGCGAAGCCCAAAATGCCATCGCACCCGGCACACCGGGATATCAAGGCGGAAGATGGTCAGCTCTGGAACAAAACAGATCGATCCGGAGACAACGGGGGGTGGTTGGAGGCAGAACGATAGGAAAGTCAAACGT
>JANOUN010000135.1:0-2522 GCA_031416875.1 Planctomycetota bacterium
ACTGTCGATCGAAACCCGCAGTCCCTCGCTGCGAAGAGTCGACACAATCTCGAAAATGCGCGGACTGCTTTCGCCCGGTACGCCGCCCACATCAATGACGTTCGCCCCGGACTTATTCAACGCCTTTGCTTCGCGGACAATTTCCACAAGCGACATGCGCGTCGCATGATTGATTTCGGCGAGGATCTCGACCATATAGCGACTGAGATCCGCCACACGACGCTTGCAGAGTCCGAAGTATTCCGGCAGGTCGTACAGGTCGCGCGGGCCAAGTTCGAAGGGCTTGCCGAAATGCTGTTCCAGTGCAGAAATGTCTCCCTGGCACCAGCCTGGCAGGATCACGCGATTGATGTGTGGTGGAACGCTGAGGCGTTTGATCAACAAACTGACATGCAGCAGTGCGGCGACCTGAATGCCGGGAACCGCAATTTCGTAACGAAAGCTTAACTTCTCAGCGATCCCCGCAACGACTTCGCGCAGTCCCGGTTCCGCAAGGCGTCCGGTGACGAACAGGATTGTTTCACTGGGGGTCGAAGTTGGCGGGTTCATTGCGGATTGTCCGGGGAATGAGGGTCAGGATTCCCTGAGCAAAATTTTAGCCGGAAACCCTCAAGCCACCTACGAACACGTCAACAACATTCAGTCCTTTATCCAGGACCAGGATATCCGCCTGCTTGGCGACTTCCAGACTGCCGGTCCGCTGCGCGATTCCGGTTCGCTCTGCGGGAGTCAGGCTGGCCATGCGGATCACCTGCGACAGACTTGCAGACGTGCTTCGTTTCATGTGACGCACCATGGAATCCATTCCGACAATGGAACTCGCCAAACTCCCATTGGGTGCCCATCCCACCTTTCCGTCGCTCTGAAACATCGTTCCGTCTGACAGGTTGCCAAAGCGATACTCGCCAGGCGGCATATCCAATGCTCGATTGCAGTCGGTCACGAGGCAAAGTCGTTCAGCGCCCTTCATGCGAAAGGCAAACTCCAGCAATTCAGGCGCCAGATGACAACCGTCAGCAATGACTTCAGTGCTCATATCGGCATTCATCAATACGAATTCCGCCATGCTGCCCTGCATGGGAACGTTGCAGCGCTGCCTGATCGACGGCACGGAACTCATCGCACACCAGAAGTGATCAACGTGCCTCATCCCGGCCTCAAATGCAGCCTGCATCTCACTCCATGTGGAATTGGAATGCCCGCAGGTGATGAGACAGTTGTGTTGGCGAGCCATGTTGTAGAATGCATTCGCACCTGGAAGTTCCGCCGCACAGGTGGCAATCCGGACGAGTCCGGTATCAAAGTATGTCTGAAATTCACTGACAAGCGGATTTCGGCGACCATCGGCCGCATGACAGCCGACCTTATCTTCGGCAAAAAATGGCCCGTACAGATGGACGCCGGCGATGTGAGCTGTCTTCGTCGGCTGCGTTGACAACTGCTGCGTGGCCACCGCACAGGCATGAATCATGTCCATGATCTGGTTCGAACTGCCGGACGTCGTGGTCGGGAAAATCGTCGTGGTACCATGTCGCAGATGTGCCGCACAGGCCGTGAAGACAGCTTCCGGCGTGCCGTCCATGAAGTCCGCTCCGGCACCGCCATGGACATGCAAGTCGATGAAACCAGGCGTAATCACGCCTCCATTCGCGTCAATGATTTCCACATCGCTCGGCAGTGATTCACGCTGACCGACGCGGGAGATCACTGAGTCTTCACAGCAGACCATGCCGTCGTCAAGCTGACGGTCGGGCAGTACGACCGTCCCGTTGACAAATGCAATTGAATTCATCGTGCGCCTGTGTTTCTTACTTCTTCTTTGATCGTTCTCGACATTGCAAGGAGCACCACCAGCACAGCAATTAACGGCACATGGTCGCGATTGTGGATGAGTCCGGTCAATCCTGGTAAACGCCGCGTCCGTAGTTTGTGATAATCCGGACTTTCGCCTCTCAAAACACACCAATTTCGCTTCAAGCCTGTACTGACGAAGGGCATGATCCTAAAATTTTGCGGATTCGAAGTGCGGATCCCTGTGGCAAATCTGGTTGTGTAGCATTTTATCGTCGCGCGAATCACAATTTCCGGCGGCGGAAGTAAGGATGAATTTTTATGCGAAATGGATCTTGGATCGTGGCTCTGGCGATTGCGGCGTTTGGAGCGACTGGCTGCGAAGACACTGAGTATCAGGATTACAGCAAAGCTCCGCTGAGCGAAACGAAGGAGCATGTTCATGACCATGATCACGGCGACGTCGGCAAGCATGGCGGACATGTTCTGGAAATGGACGATGCTCACGCGCATCATGCCGAACTGGTGTTCGACGTCGCATCGCGGGATATCACCGTCTATTTCTATGGTGCCGAAGTCGGTGAACCGAAACCCGCTTCGAACGTGACTCTGGAGTTGCATGTCGGTGATGATCACAAAGATCTGCCATCGAAACCAATGCCGCTGGATGGTGAAACTGACGAAACTGCGTCTCGCTGGGTGATCAGTGGTGCCGATCTTCCGGCTGAAGT
>JANOUN010000136.1:0-2893 GCA_031416875.1 Planctomycetota bacterium
AGCGTTTACCCCGTACTCATCGCTGGCCAAATGACTACTTTGCGAAATTGGGTCTCTACAGTCTGCGCGAGGCCCACTTCCGTTTCGCTCAATCCGTTGCAGGCAACTACTAACTGGAGAGCCGTGTGCGGGAAAACCGCCCGCACGGTTCGGAGGGAGGGGGAGCTGAATTCGTTCAGCCCTCCCTACCCCTATCAATCAGTTGTATTGCTGTTGCTGGTTCTGGCCGGGCAAACAGCCAACGCGCAGCGTTCCTACCCCATGCTGATGAGTCTGTCGCCGACGGCGGTTCAGGCTGGACAAAGCTCGGAACACACGGTCGAATCGCGTTACAGCATGTTCGGAACCAGTCAGGTTCTGATCTCGGGCGATGGTGTCACCGGGGAAATCATCACTCCGATGGAACTCGGCAAGGATGGCAAGGAACCCACGCTGACTCAGATCAAATTGAAATTCACCGTCGCGCCGGAAGCCATGACCGGAGTTCGCGATTTTCGAATCATCGGACCGACAGGGCCCAGCACCATTGGCCAGCTTGTCATCACGCGTGATGCCGTCATCGTCGAAGATCCGAAGAACGATACTCAGGAGACCGCTCAGCCCGTGACGATCCCGAGTACTGTTTGCGGCTGCGTTGAAAAGGCAGAAGACGTGGACTTCTATCGCTTGTGTATTGACCAGCCGACATTGACTGCTTCTCGTTCGATGCGAAGAAGGACGAACGAATCAGCATTGAAGTCCTTGCGCGGCGCAATGGATCGGGGCTGGATTCGATCGTGCGGTTGCTGAACGATCGGGGCAAGCCGCTGATTGAAAACGATGATCTTCGGCAATGGGGCCGCAGAAATGTGCAGGACTCTCTGATTGAAAACTGGGCGGTGCCTGCGGATGGTCGATATACGATTGAAATCCGCGACGTGCATCTTCGTGGAGGCACGACTTTTGTGTATGGCCTGGAAATCACCAGAGCGACCCCGCAGTTTGAGCTTGTGATGGACACCGACAAATCGTGGCTGACACCCGGCAGTTGTTCGGCGATCTTCGTGCGTGCCGTGCGTCGCAATGGATTCGACGGTGAGATCCAGTTGCAGGTGGATGGTCTGCCGGAAGGCGTGACGGCGACCTGTGGAAAGATCATGGCTGGCACGGCGGTCGATGGCTGCATTGTTCTGGAAGCTGCCGCTGATGCGAAGCAGGTCGCCTCCAACGTCCATGTCCGAGGTATCGCCACGATCACCAAAGAAGGTCAGGAACCTGTGATTCTGGAATCGATCGCTCAGCCTATGCAGGAGATCTACATGCCCGGAGGTGGTCGCAGCCATTATCCGGTTTCAATGCACACAATCGCCGTTGGCCAGCCCTCGGATATTCGCGATGTGAAGCTGAGCACCTATGACGTGACTCTGAAGCCCGGCGAATCCGTCAAGGTCGATGTGGAACTCGTACGCGGCGAAGGCTTCGATAAGAACGTTACGCTGGATGTGCTGTATCAGCATTTGTCATCCGTGTTTGCCAATACACTTCCTGCCGGTGTGACGATCGACGCAAAGAACAGCCAGACACTTCTGACCGGATCAAACAGTAAAGGCTCCATCACTCTGACTGCGGCAAATGATGCCAAACCCGCCGACCATCAGCAGTGCTGCATGATGGCGAATGTTTCGATCAATTTTGTGATGAAGGCGACCTACAGCAGTCGCCCGATAACGATCACTGTCGGATCACCGTAAGGGAACGGTGGCAGTCGGTCTGCGATTCCTGTAGCTTGGACATTCATGTCCGAGATATTGGCCATGCGACGGACATGAATGTCCATCCTACGTAAAACCTTACTTGCGAGGCTCAATCGCGCCGGCGTAGGCAGGCATCGCAGGGATTTTGAGTTGATCGTCAGCCAGCGGCAACAGGAATTCGGGGCTTGAAGCTTCGGTCGAGACGAACTTGATACCCTTGACAACAGCGGCGTACTCTTGTTCTGCGTTCACCGAATCCGACTTATTGAAGGCAAACGAGATTCCTCCGTTAGCGGTCGATAGTCCTGTTGCAAACGATTCACACTGGACGGCAAGGTTGCTTGTGACCAGGACTGAGCTCGTCTTCACACCCGGCACTGCACCAATGCATCCGATGACGTCGAAGAAAGAATTATTTGAGAACTGAATCTGATCCAGGGCACCGATCACGCTGAGCCCTGTGCGCACACTGGTAATTCGGTTGTGCTGCACATCCATGTGGCGGACCGAATTCTCGAACGTGATACCGGTGCCCCAATCCCGCGGCTGCAGTCCCCGAAGAACATTCTCATGCAGTTGAATCCATTCCACTGCTGAGTCCGCTGAACCAATGCAGGCAATCCCGAGCTCCCAGAAGGTGATTTCACAGTGACTCAATTGAATCGGAGAGGCAGTTGTCCCATGTGACGTATTCCAAAAAACAACCACTGCCGGATCCGATTCCGGAGCCTGTTCCAGTCGGCAATTCGCCACAATCAATCCCGCGCAGTCGCCGCGAACCGACAACACATGAGCGTTGAATGCCCGAATCTTCGCCCCGTGGATTCGAATTCCCGGCACGGAATCCACCGTGATGACCGCTGCTGCACTTCCGGAGTAATCAAACTGGGCGTCGGTCTGCCATTCAATCGTCAGGTTGGAATGCCGAATCGGATCGTTCAGGAGGAGCGTGTCATCCGAGGGAAGTTTTCCCTGGACCGCCAGTGTGTCACCCGGCTGAACCTTGAGAAGGGCTGCCTGCAGCGAGGGAAAGTCCGACTGCGGACCACAGACCGTCATCGTGATCGGTTCGCGATCTGCCAATTTAGTCGGATTGCCTGCGGGATCCGTTATGTCCGGCGGTCCTTTTTTTGAAATCGGATCCGAAACAGGCCTGTCCA
>JANOUN010000137.1:0-3209 GCA_031416875.1 Planctomycetota bacterium
ACTCCAGCGTTGTGGCGCCCTTGTGGTTGTTATAGACGGCGTGCATTTCTTCGATCGAATCAAAGTATCCGACGATGAATGCCGCACTGAAGGATTCTCCCGCCTGTGAAGAAACGTCAAATCGATGACTCGAATTCTTCGAGCGCCGCTTCAATGAGAGCTGCGGTCTGATGTTTGATTGATCCGTCGGCGGTGAGCGGAGCGTGCCGATTGATGAGAATGGTGCGTTTTACCTCGGCTCCTTGCCTGCCTGCGAAGATCACCGTCGCATGAATCTGACAGTTGAGCCCGGTCTGTTTGCTGTCGGTAATTTCCGTTGGGAGTGTTTGCGCTTCGGCAAGTGTCCGTTTCCTGGTTTCGTGTGCTCGCCATTTGCTTCTGGGCATGTCGATAAACAGCGACGTGAACATTGCGCCGATGATCTCGCCGATGATCTCGCCAAAAACAGCATCCCCGAGCGTTTCATTTTTGTCCGGTGGGTCAATCAAGCGATCGTCGCCCTGTGCATCCCGGCTTGACTGCCGTTCGTCCCGGCGGGCCTGCCGTTCGTCATCTTCTCGTTCTTTGACGGCCGCCCAATTGACATACTTTGCCTGATATTCACCCTGAATATCTTCACGTTGATCGAAGGCAAATTGAAATGATGTGAGCGTCATTGTGGCGCGATCAGTGCCAGGCGAGATGGACTTCACAGCGGCGGCCACGCGGTGACGAAGTTGTTCTTCTATGCTCGGAACAAAAGATTCCATCGGGACGAACGACATGGCATCACGCCAACGTCGAGGCTCGCAGGTCCCCGGATAATATTGACGTTCGAAGTCCGGTCGCTGGTCATCAATCGTCACAGCAAAGCCGACGACTTTGGATGACGAGGCAAGCCGCAGGGAAATCTCAGGCGCGGACGTCGGCGGTAACGCCGCAACGGCGGGCGGTATTCCCGCGGATCGACAACCGATCAGCATGACGCCGCAGCAACCTGCGAACGAGATTGTGAGCGGCCGATTCATGGTCAGACACCTCCAACGCCGAATGGCAACGGAATTCGCCAGTCAAATGCTGTGAGGTGTACACCATTTAAGTCATCAGTGTCGAGAGCAGTTTTCGCCCCGACGCTGTCAGCAATGCCGCTTATACCGCACGCGGCTGGCATTGACTCGTTTAACCGCGTGCCCAGCGGGCCGTGATTGTTCTATTTGAGATTTGAGATTTGAGATTTGAGATTTGAAATTTGAGATTTGAAATTTGAGTTTTGAGATTTGAAATACAAAGCGCGGGGCGATGCCCACGCGGTTAAACGAATGTGTCATCCTCAACCGCGCGAGGTATAGCTTATTTGGAGCTTTTTTCGCCTCGGCTGGTGGCTGGGTCACAGACCAGTATCGCGTTGCAGTCGCAGGTGTCAGGCTGATCGTTGTAGAAGCGTCGCAGACAACTGCGACTGAGACTTCGAACTTCGACAGGTGCGTCGAGTAGTGGCAGAACGTAAGGCAGACAGCGTGCCGAATCACTGCTGGAAGCGCTGGGGACAATCGGCAACACACACGGTTCAGCAGATCGGCATCAGATGAACGAGCCGAGATCGCGCGGAAGCATGATGCAAACGCCACGAGCATGTTGCGGAAATGCAACGAGTGGCGTCACCTGGATTGACAAATACCGGTTTACACTCAACCGACACGATGAACACTGTGGATGTACGCGTGTGGCAAAAGGGCGACAGCCGTCTTTCGCCAGTGTCGGCTAAGGGTAGAAAGTGGTGAGTCGAGAGCCAACGCGACGTTGCTGCTCTCGCTTTAACTCACCCCTGGGACTGTTGATGTGTGCGGACTTGCCCGCAGATCGGTTTGTGATGAAAGACAATTACTTGCGTATCTCACCTGGATCGTTGCAGACGATGCTCAGATTGCTGTCGCAATCGCAGGTGTCGGCCTGGTCAGAATACGATGCACCATTCGTGCGGGCTTTCCATCCGCCCTTGCCCTTTGAGCTTGAAAATCCTGAGACCTGATAAGACTGATCGAGATTTCCAATCGCGCTGGACAGGTCGCTCAGTTCCGCAACCACTGCACATTGCAGTTCGACAAGACCAACGATCATGCCCAGAACCAGAATCGTCCCGATCAGCACAATTTCGGCCGACAGAATAACGCCGGATTCATCGTTCCACAGAGACGTCTTCGACATGTGAACTCCTTTACGTGTTCTTGAGAGAGACAATTGGGGAGACCGAAAAAAATCTCCCGAGGCTTCTCACGGACGCGATCCTCGTTCCGCCATGCTGCAAAAGTATTCCAAAACACACGAGCGGACAGTTTGGTATGACCTAAGTATCGTGGGCGCAACGATTTACAATTCGCGAGCGTTTTTTGCTCCGAAGGCACAGAATTTCATGGTGTCAAAAAACCACAACACGGCGCTAATTGCGCGTGTTAAATGGCTGGAACGTTTCGGCGGAAATTGAACAACCGCCCCGCATTCGCCAATATCAGTTTTTCCAGACCTTTCCGGGGACGGCAGCGTTGCGGTTACCCAACATTTTCTCCTGAACGGCAGAACCAGCACATTCGGAACATCCAGGATGCAACCTTCATGCCACAAACCGGCAACTCCGCGGCTTTGAGTACAATCCAATCCTCATTAATGTCTGGCCCTGTTGCATCGGAGCATCGAGTGAAAAGTGAAAATGAGGCATTGCATTTGATCCGCCACAATTCACCTGCGTGTGAACGATTGGTCGATAAACTCGGCGACTATGGCCCGATCCGGTGACTGGCAGCATTGACAACGGGCCTGTTCCGATGTGTAGTGTCACACTGGAAGTCTTCCCCGAGCGAGGTCGCCTGCCGGCTAGGGTTGGAAAAGGGGTCAGGAACCAATAGTGCGAAGCACCCTCTGGGCCATTTGGCTATTGGTTCCTGACCCCATTTCCAAAGCTGTCAGGAATTCAGGGATTCCTCCTCGCGGCGGTTTGCTTCGAACAATTCGTTCTGGACCGGAATCAGGCAATCCAGGATCGAATGCACGACTTCCGAAGGTGACCCATTCGCATCGACTTCGTGAATGATGGCAGGATCATACTGCTGCAGCACCGGTGCCGTCACTTCGCGATAGACGTCGAACCGGCGACGAATGATCGCTTCATTTGCATCGTCAGTCCGGTTTTCGCGAATTGCACGACGACGAATTCGGTGAATCATGTCCTCTTCGTC
>JANOUN010000138.1:0-5424 GCA_031416875.1 Planctomycetota bacterium
CGGCAAGATGGGCGGCGGCCTGCCGGGGATGCTGGGGAGGTAGGGCAGTGCGTCCCGCCGGTCGATGTGAGCGTCTCTGCGGCAATCCGGACCAGTGAGTGACTTCCACACAGATATCCGATCCTGCGAATAATCCGGGCGTCTGTCGAATTGAGCACGTCCGCGGGCCGTTCTGTCGATTCGCTGCGCTGTACAATGTCGCCGAGGATTCCATAGACAGGAAGATCCAGGCGCTGCGCATCAGACAGTCGACACAGCAACAGAGCGACGACGCCCTCGCCGGGAATGATCTGTTGACAATTTTCAGGAACATCTTCCGGTCTCCCGGTTCGCACAAGGCGATTGTGCATGTCCAGCGATTCGAATGCAGAGAGGCTCATCGATCGCTGAGCCGTTCCGCAGACAATCATGTCGCAGATGCCGGCTCGCAACTGATCTGTCGCCACAGCCAGCGCGGCAAGACCTGATGCATCGTCACTGTCCAGCGCACAGGCGCCGCCCATCAGGTCAAATGTCTTGGCAACTCGCGATGCCAGCGTACTGGCCGTGAAGCTTCCGGTTTCATCGAGCAAGGCAGGCCGGTTCTTGAGGACAGTTTGACGAAACTCAGCCGCGACCTGCTGAGTCAGCTGCTTCGGCAAGCCATGTCGCTGCATCGCCGCCTCCATCTGCCCGCAGATTTCCGGCAACCGCATGCCGACCTGAAGCTGATCACCAAATTCGCCGCCAAAGATCGCGCCGATCACAACACCGACCCGCCGACGATCGACCGGGAAGTTCACCATTGGCATGGACTTAGGAATCCTGACAGGCGAGCGGGGTACGTAAGTGCCCTGATTTTCCCCTTCGACGCGATCAATCAGGGGACTAACATCCCCCGCTCGCATTGTGTCCACGGAATTCACCTCTTCCAGTGCCTGAGCCACAGCATCGATCAGCATCATCTGAACGGGATTCGATTGCTGCACCTGCTTTGGCGGAATTCGATAACGAGCACCGTCAAAAGTGAAGTCCGTTATGAATCCTCCGCGGCAATGAGGCGATTGATGGGGCTGGGGCCCGCTGCACGCGGAAACGCCGGTCTGCTGCCTCCAGCGATCCGCAGGTGCGTCACTGATTGCTGAACGAGATGATTCGAGGATCGCCTTGAACTCCGTCACGCTCTTCGCCCCGGCAACCACGATGCCTCGACCGACGATCACAATAGGCTCAGTGGACAACGGGAAACCGAACCCGGACGTCTGGGGCGCGGGTAGCGGCCGATTCTCGGAAATGCCGCCTGCATTCAGGGGCGCAACCACACCGCCACATGCCTCTTCCACTACGACATGAGTGTTCAGCCCGCCGATCCCGAACGCACTCACCGCTGCGCGGCGAGGCCGCAGGTGCAGTGATTGCTCGGGCCACGGTTCGGTGCGCGAGACGACTCGCACAGGAGCCGTCGTCCAGTCGTAGTTGTGATTGGGCTGCTCGAAGCGCAATGACGGAGGTATCTGCCGCCTCTGCATGGCGATCAGAACTTTCACAAGACTGATCAGGCCAGCCGCTTCCAGCGTATGTCCAATGTTGGACTTCACGCTTCCCAGCAAGAGTCGATCGGCGGAAACCCGGCCCTTCGAAAACGCCGGACTGCTGTTTGCGAGGTTTCGCAGCGTCTCCAGTTCTGTCGCATCGCCCAGTTGAGTGCTCGTGGCATGAGCTTCCATGTAGTCAATATCCAGCAACACAGCGTCTGAGTAAGCTCTTTGCAGAGCCAGCATCTGGCCTTCCATGCGTGGAGCCCACAGGCTGCGGCCTTTGCCATCGGATGCCGTTCCCACGCCACGGATCACCCCCAGAATCGGCAGATCGAGTTGCCGTGCAATGTTTTGAGTCGTAATGACAATCGCCACGTAGCCCTCGGAACTCACGAGTCCGCTGGCACCATCCTCAAACGGACGCGAATCCGTGGCGGTACAGGCCTGCGAATGCGAAAACAGGATAAGATTGTCGATATTGTTGTAGGTCGCTCCACCCACAATCGCGCTGTCAATGCGGCCCGTGCGAATCGCCATCATCGCCTGCGCCAGTGCAACCAGCGACGAAGCACAGGCGGCGTCAATCACAGAACGCGGTCCGGTCAGTCCGAGAATTTTTGCCGCCAGCGCCGCCGCCTGGTATGCATGGAAACGCGGGATTGCATCGACATGCCGCGAAGGTCGCTTTTCACGAATCGCCTGAGCAACTTCAGCCAGGACCTCATTTTGAACCGCGACCGGCAGCTTCCGAAACACTTCAAGTTCATCGACGAATGAGAGTGCTTCTTCGATCTGGGTTCCGAGGCTGAGTCCACCTTCGGATTTTGTGCCACCGGAATGCCCAACGTACAGACCGGTACACTTCAGCCGCTGATCATTTGGAACCAGTTCGGCATTCTGCCAGGCGGTTGCCGCCACTTCGGCAAACTGGACATGCACCGCATCAAACAGTCGTTCCGTCTCGACCGGCAGCGGACACAGACTTCGATCGAGGGGCCTCTCCGGAACAATGCCTCCGAGTGTCGTATACGACGTGCCGGTCTTGCCCTTTTGAGGATCAAAATACAGAGATCGATCACAGCGATCCGCCGGCAGCTCGCCGTAACCCGTGCGGGCATTGAACAACAGATCAGCAAATGCCTCGACGCTGTCTGCACCAGGAACGCGGCAGGCCATCCCGACGATCACAATCGGTGAGTTTGCATCAGCCGACATGCACTGCCTCCGACTTCCGAGCGAGAGAGTCTGGAATCTGACGCTGAATCTCTGTGATCAATTTCGTAAATTGATGAATGAACTGATCAGCCGACGAAGCAGTGAGTTGAGGACTTGTAAGGTGACTGTTTTGATCAACTTCAAGGATGACGAGTCCGTCTTCGAGCGCATTCCTGACGGACAGTTGATTTTCGATGAGGTTGTTTATCGCAGCCGTCGTCGCGATCCATCGTACTGCCGCGTCGGTCACCGCTGCGATGTGCAGCACCACGCCCTGCCCTGTGTGTTCGATCAGCCACTGCCCGCCACCCGGACCTGACAGTTCGAGCCCGATCAACGTGGCACGATGCGCCGCATCGAGAACTAACGATGCCGAGCGTTGTTCCTCGCTGTTCACAAACTGATTCCATGCGGACGCATGCGTAGTCGTCGCCATAGGTTCGGGCGGCTTCGTTTGTCGCATACAAAAATCACGCAGATGTTCGACGGACAGTTCAGGCACGTCCGCGACACCGCATGTCTCCATCGCGTGCTGCGTATGCGTGCGATCAAACTTCGGGTCATCCTTGAAATACGGCTTAAACGCTGCCACAAACGGCGCGGCGTGATCATCGAGCAATGCCATCGCTTCCGGGCGTCGCGGCGGAGTTTTCAGGCCACTGCCCTGTACGGCAGCTCGGAAACTGTCGTCGAGCAACGACGCAGGCGTTCCGTTTGGGCTGGTCAGATGATATGTCGAACCATGCAGTGCGGGCCGGCGATAGATCTGAGCGATCATCGCGGCTACCCAATCCACCGTGACGATGTTCTTGCGTTCGTGACCCCCGAAACCAAGTCGATGCGTCCATTCACCACGATCCGGTAACCCAAATCGCTGGCTCAGAGCCTGAAACATGGCAAACGCACTGTTGATTGTCTGATCGGAACGCATGCTGGTTGTCGCATGCAGATCGATCACGATCGACGGACGATAAACCGTGAGCGACTGAAGGGCGGAGGATTGTCGCAGCATCTGTTCGGCAAGGATCTTGCTGCGTTCGTAGTCGTTGCCGAACTGCTGTCCGACGTCTGATTCCTGTTCCAGAATCATCCCGTCTCGCAGCCCTGCAATGTACGCCGTTGAGACATAGTGGAGTTCGGAGATCTGTGCCGCGGTCATCACTTCGAGCAATTGCCGGGTTCCCTCAACGTTGGTGCGATAGGGTTCATTGTCCGGATGCTCGCTGGCCGGACGAAAGAGCAAGTTCGCGGCAGAATGAATCACGCTCTCGCAACTTGAAGCAATCCATCGTCGATCGCCCTCCGACAGCCCCAGCCCTGGCTGGCAAAGGTCACCATCTACTATGACCGGCCGCACAAAGTGCCGTTCGAATCGCTCTTCCAGCCGACGCATCAGAAACTCGACTCGCTCCTCCGCTGTCTGTCGCCGATTCCCGCGTACCAGGACAGCAACAGGAATCTCGTGTTTCATCAACTGTGCAAGAACCAGTCCGCCGACGAGTCCAGTTCCGCCCGTCAGCAGAACGAATGGTCGATTGTCTCTTACAGGAGTATCCATGACAGCGTTTTTCTAAGCCACATCTGACAATGACAAGCGGTGTATTCTTAATTTACTCCGTAGTGGCAACTGCAGGATTCGCCTGCCTCACACGATCGCCGCGGCTTTCCGAATTTCGTATTGTGAGAGACATCGGGAGGGACTACACACAAAAAATGGGCACTTGTCTCGATGAAGCATCAGAAAACCCAACGCAGTCCTAACATCCGGACGCCACCAGTGCAAATCAGTGTCCGACTGGACCGAATACTCCCTGCCATCGAATCTCAGCAATCCGCGATTTGCGATTCCGTAGCTTGGACATTCATGTCCGAGGTTGCACCAAAAATCGCTCCGCCATCTGACGATTCACGTTGCACTCAATTCTCGCCTGGACGGCCTGGTCCGGCGATGCGAAGGAAATGAATGTCCATCCTGCACACGACCGTCTGGCGGCAACATTCAGCAGGTCTATTTTGTCGCACTTTCCGCGCTGGCAGGGTCCGGCCGAGCAGCCTTTTCGGCTGCAGGATCAGGAGTTGTCGGGAGGGGAGTTGGGGTCAATTCAGCCGGGGTACTGAAGAGGTCACTGGTGTTTCCCGTCGCACCCCGGCTGCTCAATTCGTCCAGCATTTCCGACAGCGATCGCGGCTTGCCGGTGGCAAATCCTTCCAGCAGGGCTTTCATGGAATCCACCGGCAGCGAGAGTTTCGCCTGATGGAACACGCCGGTCACAACGGGATTTGCCGGATACATTCCCATCATGTTGAATTCGCCAAAGCGGACACGAGCAGCAATGACGGATTTCTGTTGAGCCGACATAGGATCGGAGGTCTCCAGCAGATTCAGATCGGTGCGGCCGTTTGAAGTGGCGAACACAGCCAGCTTTGGTGCCATGGCCGTCGACTCTTTGAGCAAATGCAGGAACAAGAGTTCATACTCCTGATCAGACTTAGACTTTCCAGTGCCGGCGATATTGGTATCCAGACTGTACTTAAATGCCAGAATCATCGTCCGCGCCTGTTCTGGCACCAGCGGAGTCTCAGCGTCCCAGTAAATCCCAAGTGTTCTGAGTTCCCTGATGGCCGTGACGATCATGGCTTCCGTTTCAGTCGTCTTTTCGGGACTGGCGACAGCCACGAATGCCGCGCGGAC
>JANOUN010000139.1:0-4896 GCA_031416875.1 Planctomycetota bacterium
CCGAAGTCGGCACAGCAGATTTCAGCGAAATCTGCTTACTTGTTTCGGTTGCGGGCGAAGCCCGCGCCAAGTTTCATGGCAGATTGATGCAGGAATGACGTTCGATGGATGACCAATCAACCCTCACGGTTCGTCGCTGGAAACTTGCAGACTTCTCAGCCATCGCAGGCGTGCCGTGTCCGTGTGGCACTGCTCGACGAGCATTTACGGACGTCGCCGAATTTCCGGGGACAGTCCATATCACGGAAATCGCTGAAAACGCTCAGCGACATTATCACAAGAAGTTGACGGAGACATATTTCTTTCTCAAGTGTGAAGATGACGCTCAGATGGAACTGGACGGCGAGATCATTCCGATCCGCGAACAGCAGTGCATTGTCATCCCGCCCGGAGTCCGTCACCGCGCGCTGGGCCGCATGACGGTGCTGATCATCGTGCTGCCGAAGTTCGATCCTGGGGATGAATGGTTTGACTGACTCGTGCATTGTCTCAATCAGGAATTGGTGTTGGGTGGCCGGGGCTGGACTGAGCTGCGCGAAGGCAGCCCTGGGGTTTCGCCTCGCTCCAACCCCGGCCACCCTCAAACTGGACTGTGACAAATCGCTGGGCGCAAGGTAGGGATAACGAGCCTGGCGAACGCTGCCTTGCGGTCGTTTTTGCATTCGCGGAGCTGACAACCACATCGTTTTTCGGATCAAACCCCGCGAAACCTGGTCCTGCGTCACGGGCTAAACTCAACAGTTGTCTTGCCGTGGCGGGACTGTGGTCCTAGAATTCGGCACGCTATTCGCTGACAAGCTACAAATTGCGAAGTCTGGGTTTGGACTGTCAACGTGGCATCCGGGCAGGGAGGCTGCTGTTTTATGGTGTCTAATCCGGAAACTCGGGAAGCAAAATCGCAGTTTCACGGGATCAGGCGGCAGAGGTTAGGGGGACGTACAGATTTCTGGCGTTCTCAGTTTGATTGATTTTTCGTAGCGTACGGCTGTTGGAATGCGTTCTCTCTCGGGGGGGAATACTCTGAGAAGGACTGTTCCGGCAGGGTCATGCGTTGTGCATGGCTTTGAAATTCGCTGCAGGTGTTGAATGACTATTCGAAGCGAGGAAGTCGAATGTACGAACGATTCACAGATCGAGCTCGGAAAGTGATGCAGCTGGCCAATCAGGAGGCTCAGCGGTTTAATCATGAGTACATTGGCACGGAACATATTCTGCTGGGACTGGTGAAGGAAGGCTCAGGCGTCGCTGCCAACGTTCTCAAGAACCTTGACGTCGATCTGCGCAAGATCCGCATAGAAGTTGAGAAAATTGTACAGACCGGACCGGACATGGTGACGATGGGCAAACTGCCCCAGACACCGCGTGCGAAAAAGGTGATCGAATACGCGATGGACGAAGCGCGGAACCTGAATCACAACTACGTCGGAACAGAACACCTGTTGCTTGGCTTGTTGCGTGAACAGGAAGGCGTGGCGGCTCAGGTTCTGATGAATCTGGGCATGAAACTGGAAGACGTCCGCGATGAAGTGCTGAACCTGCTCGGGCACGGCATGGAGTCTGCCGAAGCCGGTTCCGAAGAACGTGGCGGCAGCCCTGGTTCTGCGGCAGGTCAGAAAAGTGCCAGCCGCAGCAAGACACCGGCGCTGGACAGCTTTGGCCGCGACCTGACAGAACTGGCGAAGCAGAAAAAACTGGACCCGGTGATCGGGCGCGAACCTGAAATCGAACGTGTGATTCAGATTCTGTGCCGGCGCCAGAAAAACAATCCTGTGCTGTTGGGTGAAGCCGGCGTTGGTAAGACCGCCATCGTGGAAGGTTTCGCGCAGATGGTTGTGGACGGACAGGTTCCGGACATTCTGGCGGATCGCCGCATCATTGTGCTTGACCTCGCCATGATGGTGGCTGGCACCAAGTACCGCGGTCAGTTTGAAGAGCGCATCAAGGCGGTGATGAACGAAGTCCGTCGGGCTCGTAACACCATCCTGTTCATTGACGAACTGCATACCCTGGTCGGTGCCGGCGGTGCCGAAGGCGCAATCGATGCGTCGAACGTACTGAAGCCTGCCTTGAGTCGCGGGGAGATTCAGTGTATCGGGGCCACGACGCTGGATGAATACCGTAAGTACATCGAAAAAGATGCGGCTTTGGAACGACGCTTCCAGACCGTGATGGTCGAACCGCCATCCGCAAAACAGGCCGTGGAGATTCTGCGCGGCCTTCGCAGTCGCTATGAAGAACACCATCGCGTCCAGATCACCGATGACGCGCTGGAATCCGCTGTGGAAATGTCGAACCGTTATATCCCGGCTCGCTGCCTGCCGGACAAGGCGATCGATGTGATCGACGAAGCTGGTGCCCGCGTGCGTCTGAAGTCGATGGTGCGTCCGCCGGATCTGAAGGAGCTGGAACAAGAAATCCAGCGTCTGAATACAGCAAAGGAAGAAGCTGTTGCCGAACAGAAGTTCGAAAAGGCAGCTTCATTCCGAGACCAGGCGGACAAGTTGCGGAAGAAGAAGGATCAGCTCACTGAAGAGTGGCGCGAGAAATCGCGTCAGACGGACGGTGTTGTCGATGCGGAAGTCGTCGCTGAAGTTGTCGCCAAAATGACGGGCATTCCGTTGACGCGGCTGTCCAGCGAAGATGCTGTGCGCCTGCTGCAGATGGAAAGCGAACTGCATAAACGCGTGATCAGTCAGGATCAGGCAATCACGCAGGTGTGTAAAGCAGTGCGACGCAGCCGCAGTGGTCTGAAGGATCCAAAGCGACCGACCGGCGTGTTCCTGTTCTCAGGCCCGACCGGTGTCGGCAAGACGTTGCTCGCCAAGGCGCTTGCCGAATTCATGTTCGGTGATCAGGACGCCTTGATCCAGATCGACATGTCAGAATACATGGAGAAGCACAATGTCAGCCGGCTGATCGGTGCACCTCCTGGATATATCGGATACGAAGAAGGCGGCCAGTTGACGGAAAAGATCCGCCGTCGTCCCTACGCGGTCGTGCTGCTCGACGAAATCGAAAAAGCGCATCCGGATGTCTTCAACATGCTGCTGCAGATCATGGAAGAAGGTCATCTGACCGACAGCTTTGGTCGGCGTGTAGACTTCAAGAACGTGATTCTGATCATGACGACCAACGCCGGTGCCAGCAAGATGGCTCATGGCGGAAGCATGGGACTGCACACGCTGCGTGAACGCGATCAGGAGAAGTCTTATGATGACATGAAGACAAATCTGATGCACGAACTGCAGCGACAGTTCAAGCCCGAGTTTCTGGGACGTCTGGATGAAGTTGTCGTGTTCCGCAAGTTGACACGCGAAGAACTGAAAATGATTGTCGATATCGAACTGGAAAAAGTCTACGCTCGCCTGAAAGAACGCGGCAAGCGGCTGATTCTCAGCGATGAGGCACGCGGCTTTGTCATCGACAAAGGTGAAGTGGATGACGGCCTGGACTACGGTGCTCGTCCGCTGCGTCGCAGCGTGGAGCGGTTCATCGAAGATCCACTGTCCGAAGAATTGCTGCGAGGCACCTTTGACGGCCAGAACGTGATTCGGATTGACCTTGTCGAAGTGGCCGGCCAGAAGCAGCTGACTTTTAACGGCAGCGCGGATGATCCTGTGGCAGAAGGAAATCCGGCAACTGCTGTCACGGCTTGATTCAGTCTCTCACATTCCCCCCGAGGATCACTCGGGGGGATTTTTTTTAAACTCAATTTGTTTTGGGGAGTCCCCTGACGATGACTGGCTATACCGTCCACACGGGAACAAGCAAGAAATTCGTGTCCGGCTGGGATCGCGTATTTTCCGGCAAGGCTGACACAAAAACGGGCGCCGTTTCAGAGCAGAAGCCAAAGGATTCTTTGAAGAAGAAAAAGAAGAAGTGAGACGAAGCTGTCACTTCGGATTCGACTGTGCCATTTTCGCGCCCATGGGCCATGTGCATTGTCGTCTTTTACGCACGTGGTTGGCACTGGCTTGTTTAACCGCGTGCCCAGCGGGCCGCGATTGTTGTATTTGAAATTTCGTATTTGAAATTTGAGATTTGAAATACGAAACGCGGGGCGCTGCCCACGCGGTTAAACGATTAAGACGACACTTCCACTTGTGGAATGTGGGCCACTGGACTATCCAAGGACGTCTTTCGCAACGACTCCCGCCACATCAGTCAGTCGAAAGTCACGACCTGCGTAGCGATACGTGACGCGTTCGTGATCGAGCCCCATCAGGTGCAAAATCGTGGCGTGCAGGTCGTGCACGTGCATCTTGTTTTCGATGGCGTAGTAACCGTATTCGTCGGTTGCTCCATAGGCCATGCCTGACTTGATACCACCGCCAGCCATCCACATCGTGAATCCATGAGGATTGTGGTCGCGTCCATCGGTGCCCTGAGCTGTCGGAGTACGACCGAATTCTCCGCCCCACAGCACGAGTGTGTCTTCCAGCAGACCGCGGGATTTCAGATCCGCCAGCAATCCCGCAATGGGTTTGTCCACTTCCGCCGCATTCTTTGTATGTCCAAGGTACAGATTGCTGTGCTGGTCCCACTGGACCTCGCTGTCGCTGTGCGTCACCTGGACAAAGCGCACGTCGCGTTCCAGAAACCGTCGCGCCATCAGGCATTGACGACCGAAGTCTTCTGTGACAGGATCGTCCGTGCCGTAGAGTTTGTGAGTCGCGGCAGATTCCTGCGACAGATCCTGCACTTCCGGCATTGTGGCCTGCATGCGGAACGCCAGTTCAAACGAATTCAGGCGTCCTTCAAGTGCCTGATCGGCATCGGACAATTCCAGATGCTCCTGATTCATCATCCGCAACAGATCCAGCTGCTTCCGCTGCGTCGTGGAATCGATCCGTGGATTCCGAATATGCTTCACGGTCGAATTGAGCACTCCGATAC
>JANOUN010000140.1:0-6317 GCA_031416875.1 Planctomycetota bacterium
GGATCATGGCAACTGTCCCCGATCTTCCCGGTGCTGTTACTCAAGGTCAGAACGTGGACGAAGCCCGATCTAACATCCGTGAAGTAATAGAATTGCTTTTGGCCAGTTACCGTGAACACGCTTTTCAGCATGCGTCTCCCGGCGTAGTCCGTGAGATGGTCACGATCGACGGCTATGACGGCACGAATCCACTATGAAACGTCTTGATTTGATCCGCCACTTGACAAGCCACAGTTGCAATCTCAAGCGAGAAGGCGCGAGTTTTGAGGTCCATCGAAGTTCCGCGAACGTTGGTAAAATCAGCAAACTCAAAGACAAATGAATCACAAGAAGACAATTATGAAACGCATGCTCATCATCGCCGGAGTGATTTGCACCGTCATGGCGATGATCGTCGGTTCGATTTACTGGTGGTGGTTCGAAGCGCCGCACCAGTTGACGGCGGATGTGGTGTACGGTCAACGCGATGGCAAGCAGTTGTTGCTGGATGTCTTTACGCCGCCGGAACAGAACGGAGCTGGTGTCGTGCTGATGGTCAGCGGTGGCTGGAAATCCGGGCCGGGATCCGTGCGGCCGTTCCTGTTCGCGCCCTTTCTGCGGCGCGGCTATACAGTCTTCGCCGTACGCCACATTTCACAACCGGAATGTCTGATTGGGGACATCGTGGCCGATATGCATCGGTCCGTGCGGTTTATCCGTCACCATGCAAATGACTACGGCATTGATGGTAATCGGCTTGGTGTCATCGGAGGCAGTTCGGGCGGACATTTGTCTCTGATGCTGGGAACTTGCGGCGGGCCTGGGCCTCAGCATGTCAGCGACGAAGTTGATCGTGAGTCCAGCGCGGTGCAGTGTGTCGCGTGTTTTTATCCGCCGACCGATTTATTGAACCTCGGCAAATCGACAGAAAACCCCGGCGACGGAGGACCTCCGAAAAGTTTTCGCAAAGGCTTCGGGCCGAAAGCGGAATCGATGGACACCTGGAAGATCCTCGGCCGAGACCTCTCGCCGATCTACCACATCACGCCTGATATGCCGCCGACATTCATCGTGCACGGCGAAGCTGACACGCTGGTGACTGTCGATCAGTCACAGCGATTCGCCGACAATGCCCTCTCGGAGGGTCTCAATGTGCGACTTGAAACCCACCCCGGCAAGGAGCACGGCTGGCCAGCGATGATCCTGGATATTCCGCGCTTTGCCGACTGGTTTGATGAGCACATGCCGGGGAAGTAATGAGACCGCTCCCGTCAGATGTGCTCCAGCAATCCTTGGCTGGATTCCGACGCGCGGGGCGTTGCCCACGCGGTTAAACTGCACGCGGCCAAAAATGAGTCCGGCGAGCGGAGTGGCGTGAGCCCTCCGGTATCTCGTTTTTGTACCGGCAAGCTGACGCATGCCGCTCGCCAATTCTCTCACTCATGACCGCGTGGAGGATACTTGTTACACGCCTTCCAGGGCCTGCTTCAGATCTGCAATCAGATCGTCCACATGCTCCAGGCCGACGGACACACGGACGGTCTTATCGGTGATCCCCGCGCGGGCTCGCGCTTCGGCTGTCATCGACGCATGGCTCATCGTGACCGGGAACGAGATCAGGGATTCAATCCCTCCCAGCGACACACAAACGTCAAACAGTTTTGTCTGCATGCAGACGCGTTCTGCGATCGTGCGACCATCCTTCGTGTCAAAAGAAAGCATCGCACCAAAACCGCGTTGCTGAGTTTTTGCCAATGCGTGCTGCGGATGCGACTCCAGTCCGGGATAATAAACCCTTTCGATCAGCGGATGGCCGTCCAGAAAGCGCGCGATCTTCATCGCGTTGGCCTGCTGCGATTCCATGCGGCAGCCGAGCGTCTTGATACCACGCAGGACAAGCCATGCGTCGAAGGGAGAACATGCCAGCCCCAGTGCGTTACAGATCCAGGCAATGCGATCGGCATGTTCCTTTGATTTTGAGACCACGCATCCGCCGACCACATCAGAATGGCCGTTGATGTATTTCGTTGTCGAGTGCATCACGATGTCGATGCCGAATTCGAACGGACGCTGCAGGTACGGCGACATAAACGTGTTGTCGCAAAGCGTAACGGCGTTGTGTTTCTTTGCGAGCGAGGCGACAAACGCCAGATCGATCACTTTCAACAGCGGGTTACTGGGTGTTTCAATCCAGACACCTTTGGTCGCCGGGGTGAACGCTGCTGCCAGTTGTTTGTGGTCGGTCATGTCGACAAAAGTGAACGAAAGTCCTTTTTCTGCCAGGAATTTATCGAACAGCCGAAACGATCCGCCGTACAGATCCGACGGAGCCACAATGTGGTCTCCCGGCGAAAACAGTGCCATCGCGCAGTGCGTGGCAGACATGCCGGTGGAAGTCGCGACACATCCCACACCGCCTTCCAGCGCCATGATGTTTTCCTCCAGAGCCGCACGGGTCGGATTTCCTGACCGCGTGTAGTCGTACCCGGAATTGCTTTCCAGGCTGTTCCAGTAGAACGTCGATGTCGGGTAAATCGGCGTCGTGACGCTGTTATACTGCTGATCCTTATGGACTCCGCCGTGAATACACTTTGTTTCAAATTCCATGAGTTCTGTTTTCTGTCCTGTGAAGATTAAGCCAATTATTCGCGGAACTGCCCCGGTTCACTTTCACCGCGAAGCAGGCCGGCAGAAGATTCGAAGAAGCGGCGGCGGCGATCAGGAACCTGCCCTGTCTGAGTCGACTGCTCTTCAAGGTCGTTCAGGTTTGCCTGACATACGCGACAACCGACTGTGTTCAGATGAAACTCCACGTAAGCTGCGGCGTCCGGAGACAATGTTCCGAGCAGGTATCCACCCAACTCGGTTCGCACCGGGCAACTCAGACGGGCGCGTTGCCAGATTTCACCGATTGTGTTTCCACCCTGATCCCGATGTCGTATGAGAACAGCCACACGCGCCCGCAAAGCGCTGTCCTGCCGAAGCTGGTTTTCGAAGGCAGCCATTCGCTCCGCTGGCAGCAATTCGTCAAGCCAGGCCATCAGTTCACGATCAGTCCACTGCATGAAAATGTCCGTCGTCTGAAGGAAAAGTTTGCACAGACTATCGGCATCAGGATTGGATTTCCGCACGCTTGCCGCCAGTTTTGCAGCCTTGCCGATCCGAAGAACGTGAGAATTCCATCGAACGAGCCGCCTTGTCTGGATAGCATACGTCAGCTAGATTCGCAAATTCCAGTCGCAATGCCGTGGCATTTGTGAACTCACCATTCCAGATGCCGGATCCGTTCTTGCCAAAGACAACCTGATTGTGTTGTATCGCCCCTTCCACAATTCTGATCCCCCAAAGCTGCATCAACTGTGGCATATTTGCGCCTTGGGGCCCAACGCCGCCGAAGGATTTTCGTGCGATGTGTTCGAGTTATTTGCCTGTTCGCAGCCGTACTGGGATCCGCACGGAATGATTCTGGCACAGGATGAAGAATCCGGTCGGATTGCTGGATTTGTGCATGCCGGGTTCGCCCCAAACGCAGACCAAATCGCATTGGATTACAGCAAAGGCACAATTTGCGGACTGATGGTGCATCCTGATTTTCGACGGCGAAGAATCGGAAAAGAACTGCTGCGCCGAGCAGAAGACTACCTTCGATCCAAAGGTGCAAAGTCCGTTTTCGCAGGCGGCGGCCTTGAACAAAACGCCTTTTACACTGGCGTCTACGGCGGACTTGATCCTTCAGGATTCTGTATATCGGCAGCAGCCTGGCCACAATTCTTTGAGGCCTGCGGATATGAACCACTCGATGAAATCCTGATCTTGCGACGCGACCTGATTCGCAGCAAAGATCCCGTGAATGCCAAGCTCCTGCGTCATCGTCGCCACTTGAATCTGGTGATTACCGACCGTCCGACGAACCAGTCGTGGTGGTGGTTTGTGCGTTACGGACACCTGGATTCGCTCAGGTTCGAACTGCACGAAAAGGACACAGGCAGCGTCGTAGCGTCCGGCCAGATCATCGGCATGGATCTGTTCATCCCCAAATGGGGTGTGCGGAGCGTCGGTATCCGGCAAATCTTTGTGCCTGAGTCTCAACGTCGCCATGGATACGCTCAGGCTCTGCTGCTGGAGATCTGCCGTCGCCTGAAGGGCGAATCCGTCGAACTGGTTGAGGCGCATGTTTTGCGGGGTGACCAGCCAGCGCTGGATCTGTTCAATTCGGCGAGATTCGACTTGACCGGTCGGCTCCTGACGTTTCGCAGGTGGATGTAACTGGCCGTTGCCGCCGGTCGACACGTCACCGTGGCCCCGAATTCCGAAATCGGGAGAAAACGGATGAATCGAATTCCACAAAAGAATGACCTTACGGTATCGTACACCTCCCCCCTTCCCCCACATCAGCCACTCCGGCACTTCGTTGAAGTTCCGCCAGCGCCATTGAGTCACCATGCAGCGAGAGCCAAAAAGTCGATGGTTTTCGTTTCTCCGGTATCGGTGTCATTTCTGCCGTGAGGTGCTGCTGGTGGTGCCGCTTCAAGGATTCTGGTGGTTGCTATGCCTCTGTGGATTTCGGCGGTTCTATTGCCCGCATTGCTTTCAAGTCTCCGTCCGATCAAGTGGTTGGTACAGACTGCTCCTGGTGCCATTTCGCTGTCTACAGCACGCCCTTGTAAAGCTTCTGGAATAGAAACCGCCATTCCTGAGGCATCCCAATCTGCAATAACCACGATGAAACAAATCCGATAGGATGTCCATCTCAGGTTGTTTCCCCTGCTCCGCGTCAAGCGTCTAAAACTGCCGCAATCTTGAAAGTGCCCGCCGTCCCGTGTTGCCTCCATTGAAACTCACTCCGTTTGAAGAGTACATGCTTTGCGATGATCGACCCGATTATCCGATGACCGGATTCTTTCGACTGCGTTTCTCCGGAAAACTGAATTTTCAGGCGATGCACGATGCGATTCAGACGGCGACAAAACGTCATCCACTCCTGCGGTCAAGAGTTTGTCGGGATGCCGAGCATGGACAGTACTGGGCCACTGATGAAGCGATTTCCATTCCACTTGAAAAATGGTCCGCCGATTCGGAAAGTGAATTTCCGCTGGCGGCCTACATGGATCTGACGCGAAATGTCGGAACGCGGATCTGGCTGGCGGATAAAGGAACCAGCAGCGATCTGATTGTGCAGGTGCACCACGCCTGCAGTGATGCGCTGGGTAAGTGCCAGTTTATTGATGACCTGCTGATCCTGTACGCCGGAAATGTCGGCGAACTGAGCCAGGAAGTTCATCTGCGTCCACTGGACAATCAGCGTCTGCCACTTCGCAATCAGTTTGGATTGACATGGGGAAAACTGCTGCGCATGCTTCCCCGGCAGATTCTGGCGCTGCACATTGTCGCAAAGCACTTTGTGCGAAAGGCAGCTCCCCTTGGACTCCTTTCAGGCGATCAGGCGCTGCAACAGAGCCCTGCTTTTCCATCGCCCCGGACATTCTCTTTCGACTGTCAAGTCACCACGCGCATCCTGTCCGAAGCGAGGCGGCGAAAAGTGACGGTCAACGACCTGCTCGCTCGGGATCTGTTTCTGGCAATTCATGACTGGCGAACACAACATGGCGTGAAATCGGAAAACGAATGGCTGCGCTTTTTTATGCCGATCAATCAACGCACCACTGACGACGAAACTCTGTCGGCCGCAAACATCATGGGTGCCGTTTTTCTTGAGCGAAATCGACGCCACATGACGGACGCGGATTCGCTGCTGCAATCAATCAAGGCAGATATGCAGAGGCATAAGCACAACCAAAATGGATTCCTTTTCAATGCCGCTCTGGCCTTGATGAAACGCATTCCGCGCCTCCGAAATCAGGTGCTGCGCCAGAACAAATGCATGTCGTCGTGCGTTTTTTCCAACCTGGGTATCATTCTGAATCGGACACCGCTGCCACGCCGCGACGGAAAACTCGCGATCGGCGAGATGATTCTTGACCAGGTCGATTTCATTGCTCCATTGCGGCCGCTGACTGCTGCTGCGTTTTGCGTCTACACCTATGCGGGACGTCTGACCGTCAATCTGCACTTTGATCCGCGTTCAATTTCAAGGCCGCAGGCGGATTCACTCCTGGAACTTTTCACCGGGAAAATTCACGAGTCATTGAAAAGTGCTGCTCATGCACCACCTCCGACCGGGCCGTCACAAATCTGAAATGCAGTCCGGGGCGGGCAACATCGAAATGCGGTAACGCAAGCCACCGGAGCACGATTATACTCCGCGCGGCCAGGACTGAGGGACGTGTTGTTGATTGAGCCGCAAGGCGCTAGCGGTCTGTTGATTTAGTGATTTTTGG
>JANOUN010000141.1:0-8152 GCA_031416875.1 Planctomycetota bacterium
ATTTCGCGCGAACTAGCTATGATTGTGCTGCTATGTGCGTTCAGGCGCATCAAGAAAAAACATCAAGGATCAAAGACGAATGACGGCGTTAGGAGTCAGCCTGAACCGATTGCGGCTGCAGAATCCGATCCTGGTTGCATCGGGAACCTTTGGTTATGCAAAGGAGATGACGGCGTTTGTGGATTTCGCCCAACTGGGCGGGATTATTCCCAAGACGGTGACTCCGCAACCGCGTCCTGGGAATCCGCCGCCACGGACGGTCGAAACGGCCAGTGGCATGCTGAATTCCATTGGGCTGGACAACGACGGATTTGACCAGTTTGTGGCAGAGAAACTGCCGTATCTCACCAGCCTTGGGACGGCAATCATCGTCAACATCGCAGCAAAGACCAACGACGATTTTCGGCGGATGGCGAGCGTGCTGAATGAGTGCTCAGGCGTGGCGGCGATTGAATTGAATATCTCCTGCCCGAACGTTTCCGGCGGCGTCGATTTCGGAACGAATCCGGTGCTGGCGGCGGAAGTCGTGGCAGCAGTTCGCGGCGCATGTGATATTCCGGTGATCGCCAAGTTGACTCCCAACGTCACCAGTGTGGTATCGATTGCCCAGGCAGTGGCAGACGCCGGAGCTGATGCTGTATCGCTCATCAACACGTTTCAAGGGATGGCCGTTGACTGGAAGCGAAGACGCCCGGTGCTGGGAAATGTGTTGGGTGGTCTGAGTGGCCCGGCCATCAAGCCACTGGCGTTGCGAATCGTATGGCAAGTTTCTCAGGCGGTGAAAATCCCGATCATCGGGATTGGCGGGATTCAGTCGATCGACGATGTCATGGAGTTTATCCTGGTCGGCGCGACGGCCGTCCAGGTCGGTACCGCGAACTTCTATAATCCCGGCCTGGCCAATCAGCTTGTTCGCGAACTTCCAGCCGCGTTGCAGACTCTGGGGGCTGACAACGTTGGGGAAATTGTCGGAACGCTGAAAACTGCGACTGCTTAGATTAATCTCCACGAAAGTCATTCGGGCGGCTCAACCAATTCTCCCAACAGGAAAGTTTGCTGACAGCATGTCGGACATGAATGTCCAACGTACACACAGCGCAAACGACACTTATCCATGAAGATTCTTTCCGGTATCCAACCCACTGGACGATTTCACTGGGGCAATTACTTTGGTGCCATTCGGCAGTATATCGCTCTGCAGGGGCATGAGCAGTCTTTCTATTTCATTGCGGATCTGCACGCCCTGACGACGGTGCGTGAACCGGATGTCCTGCGGCAGAATGTGAAAGATGCCGCCCTGGATCTGCTGGCCCTGGGACTGGATCCAAAGCGGGCCACGCTGTTTCGTCAGTCGGATGTGCCGGAAACGACGGAACTCACATGGCTGCTGATGACAATCACACAGATGCATCTACTCGAAAAGTGCGTCGCTTTTAAGGACAAGAAAGCAAAAGGCATCGCAGCCGACGCTGGCCTGTTTACCTACCCCGTGCTGATGGCCGCCGACATCCTGCTTTACGACAGCACGACTGTCCCGGTCGGGGCAGATCAGATTCAGCATGTCGAAGTCACGCGTGATCTGGCGCAGCGCTTCAACACAATGTACGGCGAGACACTGCATCTGCCGGAGGCCTACGTGCTGGACGATTCTGCCAAAGTGCCGGGGACGGACGGTGAAAAGATGTCCAAGAGTTACAACAATACGATCCCGATTTTCGAAACGCCAAAGAAGTTGCGGAAGATTATCATGTCGATCAAAACCGATTCGACGCCGATGGAATCGCCGAAGAATCCGGAGACCTGTTCCGTGTTTGAACTCTACAGATTGTTTGCCACGCCGGAAGAACAGGCAACTTTGGCGGAACGTTATCGCGCGGGCGGCATGGGTTATGGCGAAGCCAAGGAAACGCTGTATCAGGCAGCGATCACACATCTGGGTGATGCGCATGAACGCCGTACGCAACTGGAAGCGTCACCGGATGTCGTCGAAGAGATTCTCCGCGACGGCGCTCATCGGGCTCGCGCGAAGGCACAGGAAGTTCTGGCACGCGTTCGTTCAGCGTGCGGCCTGCGGGCAAAGCCTGTGTAAATTCTCCCTGCAGTGTTAAGCAGGAAGATTTCCGGGTTTGAGGGAGAAAGCAAATCCTTCTTGCAGTCCGGACGGTCAACGGGCAGAATCCGGTATGGGCAGCGCTTTCATCGTTGTCTTTCCGGCAATGGCGTCTGAGGTGACACGGGGTTGTGATTCCGCTGTTCGCCGAATCAGTCCGCAGCGTGCCGAAACGGGCTTCAAGGATTTGTCAGATGACAGAATCTCGTCAGCGCATGCTGGTGATTGGGAAAACCGCCTCCACTGTTCCCAGGATCAAAGAACTGACCGGCGAGAAACTGGACGTGATTTCCGCCAACGACGTCAGGCTTCCGGATGCCTCAGCGGATTACGTTGTGGTCGATGGCTCTGAACCACAGCTGATGTCCGATCTGCAGGTCTGCGCCATGGGCCTGCTGAGCGCTCTGCCGGACGGGATCGTGCTGCTGGACGATGATCTCACCATCCTGTGGCACAACACCACTTTTCGCCAGTTGCTGCGAACGTCAGAACTCATCGTGGGACGGCGATTGCAGGACATCATCCGTCCGGCGGACGGGACAGACCTGCGACGGATCGCCATCCCGGCGAGTTCCGGTGAGGCCGCGTCGCTGACGGTTCGTCGCGAAGACCGCAGTTCGCTGGGACTGCGACTGGCAAGAACCGCCATCAATCTGGAAGGTGACAGGAAGCCAGCCATGATTCTTACGGTGCGGGATGTCACCCAACAGGTTCTTGAAAAACAGAAGCAGGACGCAATCTACCGCGCGGGTCTGGAGATGGGCAACCTCACGACGGAAGAAGTGACCGCGATGAGTCACGAAGAACGCGTCATGTTGCTGAAGGATCAAATCCTGCAGTTCACGCAGGAGATTCTGGGCTATGACACGTTTGAGATTCGACTCCACGATCCCGAAACCCATGAACTCCTTCCGTTGCTGGAAGACGGTATGGATCCTGAGGCCGCGGTGCGAACGTTATACGCCATGGAAAGCGGGAACGGTGTCACGGGGTTTGTCGCGTTCAGCAAACGCAGCTACCTGTGCTCGGACACGCAAAACGATCCGCTCTATCTGCGAGGTGCGAGCGATTCCCGCAGTGCACTCACCGTACCGCTGATGATTCGAGATACCGTGCTGGGCACGTTCAACGTCGAAAGTCCGGGAACGCTTTCATTCAATCAGACAGATCTGGACTTTCTCACCCTGTTCAGTCGAGTTGTGGCCAGCTCACTCAATCAGCTGCAACTGCTGGCCGCTGAAAAAGTCACGGTCGTGACTGAAACTTCTGACCGACTCCGGCGTGAAATCTCCAAGCCGTCCGATGAAATCCTCAACGCCGCCACCTGGATTCTGGAACGCTACATCGGGCACGATCCCGACGTTTGCGATCGCCTGCATCTGATCACTGATCGCGTTCGCAAGATCTCCGGATCTGTCGGCAGTGTGCCGGGAAAATCAGACACGGCAATTCCGCTGAACAAGACGACCACCCAGCGACCTCCGCGAAAGGCGCTGATGGGCAAGCGTGTGCTTGTGGTTGATCAGGATTCCGCCGCCCGCGATGATGCTCACAACCTGTTGGGGCAGATGGGTTGCGAAGTCGAAGCCGTGCAGAACGCAACTGAAGGGTGCGCGATGCTCCGCAATTATCATTATGATGTGGTGCTGACCGATATTCGGTTGTCAGATGCCAATGGCTACGAATGTTTCCGGCGACTGCGTGAAATTAACAGCCATGTACCAATCATCATGATGACCGGATTTGGATACGATGCCTCCCATTCGATTGTGAAGGCACGGCAGGAAGGATTGAAGGCAGTGCTCTACAAGCCATTCCGCAGGGCTCAGATGCTGGATGAAGTGGAAAAGGCCGTGACCACGCCAGGGCCTGGATAGGCTGTTGAGCCTTGCGCGACCGGCGTCGGCGAACATCCGACGGATTCGTCCGATCCTGCCGATTGAATCAGGTTTAGATTGAGAACTGGATTTTTGACGTAGGGCGGGACTGGCGATCGCAAAAGTTGCGTTGATTGGGGTAGTGTGTTGATCCGGTCTTTGTTCCGTCACCACGGATGGCGTGTCCAATGGCGTGTCCGAAGGGTCTTGCCGCAATGCGGCATAATGTGAAAGCCTGGGGCATCGCCCCAGGAAACGGCAATTTCGAACGCGGAAGCCCTGAAAGGGCGTAAGGAAGACACGATCCTTTCGCCCCGTTGGGGCTTGGGGCATTCGTTTCGCATTTTCCCAGGGCGTTGCCCTGGGCTCTCACATGGTGTGCCTTTGGCACTGAACACATGGCGTCCCGTCCTGATTGTGCCTCCCTGCTCTGGATCGTTATCATCATCCTGCCGGAACAAAACCCGGATAATTCAATGACCATTGAGATCCCGACTTTTGCGCAGCTCAGTCCCACCCTACGAAACTCTGCTTCTCAAATTGCACCTGGTTTAGATCATCTCCATAGAAAGGTCTACATGATTCGCAGTCGTCAGATTTCATCGCAGGCCCTGGGCGCATTCAGCCGGTCCATGGCACGCATGCTGGAAGCCGGAGTCGATGTTCGAAAATCGCTGCAAACGTCTTCGCAGCAGTCAAGCGACTCCCGGCTGTCCGCCAGCGCGCAGCGAGCCCAGAAAGCCATCGCCAGTGGTTCATCACTTGCCGAATCAATTGGTGCCGAGGGCGAGTTGTATCCAGCGTTGTTTCGCGATCTGGTGAATGTCGGTGAGCTGACGGGCACCGCACCGGAAGTCTTTGCCTCGCTGGCAAGATATTATGAAGCCCGTGTCCAGCAGGTTCGCGAATTCCGGGCTCAGATTGCCTGGCCCGTGATTCAGCTGATCGCTGCGATCGGCATTGTGGGTCTGTTAATTTTTATCCTCGGAATTCTGCCGGCTCAGGCCGACGGAAAACCGTTTGATGTGCTTGGCCTGGGACTTTACGGAACTTCGGGCTCAGTCACATGGTTTTTGAGCTGGCTGGCGGCGGCAGGGTTCGGTTTGTTTGCATGGAAGTTCGTGGCGAACAATACCGCTGGCCAGATGGCGCTGCATCCGCTGCTGTTGCGAGTCCCCGTGATAGGAAAGTGCATGCAGTCGTTTGCGATCTCACGGTTTTCCTGGTGCTTCGCGCTGACGCAGCAGGCTGGCATGAGCATTCGCCCTTCGCTGGAATGCAGCCTGAAAGCCACTGCCAACGGAGCTTTCGTCGCGGCAGAACCGCTGATCTGGCAGGAAATGAAGGAAGGCGAATCACTGACGGACGCATTGACCTCGTCGCAGTTATTTCCCAGAGAATACCTGCAGGTGGTGGCGACAGCCGAAGAAACGGGTACGGTGCCCGAACAACTGGATCGACTCAGTCATCTGTTCGACGACGAGGCCCGCCGCGCGATGAACCGCCTGACCGTCTTCTTCAGCGGAGCGATCTGGCTGGCGGTCGTGATTCTCATCATCTTCTTCATCTTCCGGATCGCCATGATCTATGTCGGCACAATGAATGATGCCCTGAAAATGGTGAATTGAAGCGACGACTGACATCCGACTGCAACACCTGATACGCTTTTACCTCGTGGGCGGATCTGAAGGAACTCGGGCTGGAAATCAATGACACTCGAACCTGACAAACGGCAGTTTTCGGCGGCCATGCCGGACCAGCTCAGTCATTCCGATTCTGATGGTCCGCTGGATATTCTCCGAAAGGACGTCCGCACCGGTGAAGTGGGTCAGACCTTTGACGGCGGTGCAGGCCGAATCTTTCCCTGCGAATCCTGCGGTTCGGACCTGGAATTCCATATCGGCGAACAGGCCATGAAGTGTCCGCATTGCGGACACGTCAAGCAGATCGAGCGGCGGCTGGAAGGCGAACTGCCGGAGCAGGACTTCCACGCAATGCTCGAACGCATCCGGCAATGGCGTGAGGAAGCGCAGGCGAAGAAGGTCAAGGCCGATCCGGACGCCGCTGAAGCGGAATCGACGCACCGCGAATTGCGCTGCGATTCGTGTGGAGGCAATGTGGAATTCTATGGCACGTTGACGAGTACGTTCTGTCCGTACTGTGGTTCGCCGATGCAGCTTGAAAAGGCCCATAAGAGCGAAGCGCATCGTATTCCTGTCGATGGTGTATTGGCGTTTCAGATTGATCACGATCATGCACAGCAGAATCTGACACAGTGGGTGAATTCACGCTGGTTCGCACCCAACAGCTTTCGTAAAGACGGGGCCACGGGAAAATTCAACGGTGTCTATCTGTCGTATTTTACATTCGATTCCATGACGTCAACGGCATACACCGGACAACGTGGCGAACATTATTACGTCACCGTGGGGACGGGAAAGAATCGACGCACGGAACGCCGGACGCGGTGGTATCCTGCCAGCGGTAATTTCCAGCGATTCTTTGATGACGTGCTGGTGCTCGCGAACACGGGGCTTCGTCGGGATTTCATGCTGGCACTGGAACCGTGGCCATTACTTAAGGTTGTCGCGTTCGATCAGCAGATGCTCGCCGGATTGATGGCACGAACGTATGATATCGAGCTGGATGACTGCTTTGTCGATGGCAAACAGCGAATCGATGCCGCGATTCATGCGGAAGTCTGCCAGCGGATCGGCGGCGATACGCAGGTCGTGAGTTCTGTGAACAGTCGCTGTGACGCGGTCACGTACAAACACCTGTTGCTGCCCGTCTGGCTGCTGGCCTACAAACACAACAACAAGACATTTCAGGTATTCATCAATGCCGCCACGGGAGAAGTTCAGGGCGAACGTCCCTACAGCATCTGGAAGATCCTGCTCGCGATTCTGTTGGCCATGATCGTGGCGGGAGGCATTTTCGCTGTCACGCAGGCCAACAGGCAATCGAATCCACAATCGGTTCCGTCGCCGGATGTCCCATTACCAGCGGAGCTCCCTGAGTAGTGCTCTGTCACTCTTGCTTTGATGGATCGGGTGGCCGGGGCTGGACTGAGCGGAGCGAAGGAAGCCCAGGGGTTTCGGGCTAGCGCCCTCCAACCCCGGCCACCCTCAATCCAACAGTGACAGAGCACTAGGTACTATTGCCCCGTTCCGAGTCCAACCTGCCACAGCTTCTGTGATGTGCCTTCGCTGTTGAGCAGCAATGAGTTGCCATCGGCGGTGAAGCAGACGGATTCACCCTGCTTGCGGACGGGAAGTGTCAGCACCGTGATGGATTCGCGGCACGCGTCAGCCCAGGATTTTGTTTTGGGGTCATCGCGCGTCAGCATCACGCCGCTGAACATGTTGACGATCGCCATCCGACGGCCATCGGAAGAAATGTCCATGGCCGTTGCATATGGAACACCCAGCGAAGCAATTCGTTCGGCTGTCAAAGAGTCCTTGCCCTGTGTGATCGTCAGCGGCAGCGAATACAAGGCACTGTTTAAGGGATCGGTTTTTGTCACGAGCAGAATTGTGCCGGACACCGTATCGACAGCCAGACTTTCACAGTCCTGTGGGCCATCGGGAAATTGGAATTCAATTGTGCGAACAACCTCGATGGTTGATTCCGCCGCCACTTTCGACGAACTGACCCGCTTAAGCTTTGGTTCTTTCAATAACAGCAGTTGACACGGTGGAGACGTGGCGCCGCGGACGCGTTGGTTGTCTCCGATGTCGCCAATCAGCAACCATGATTCGCCATCCCGTTCGAAAGAACACATATCTTCCCAGTCCATGGCTGTCACGCCTTTCACATTCACAATGCCCAGCGTGGTTCCATGCAGACCGACCAGAAATAAACGTGGTATGTCACCGGAATCATTGTGCATCCAAACGGCCTCTTTTGTCGTGCGACAGACCGCAAGTCCGCTGGCTTCGGGAATTAAGGGGTCCTGCACAATGCAGACTTCCTTAGTGATTCCGGGGGAGTCATCGCCGATCGCAGCAGCGCCACTGCCTGCGAAAAACAGGAGCAGGCAAAACCCGGTCATCGACCTCGAAAGGAGTTGGAAAATCGTTTCGACCAAATGTGATAAGTCCGAAAAACCGCGGTCATGCGTCCAATAGGTCATATTCGTCTCATTCTGCCGCAAGTTGCAGAG
>JANOUN010000142.1:0-2426 GCA_031416875.1 Planctomycetota bacterium
TAGGTCGTGTCTTCAGTCACCCTAGGGGAGTTCTGTTACCAGCGTTTCAAAATCCAAACCTCATTTCAGGACGCGCACTAGCCAGCCTCACTAAAGCCCCGACTCCGCACAATGACATATTGACCCAGTTTTCAAGAACGATGAATCTACACGGCGAAACGAGTTGCGTCGCGTTCCCGGCTGAGGCTGCGCGGTTGCTTTTTCGTTTTTCCTGTCTCTCGCTCTGTCTCGATGCAGATTCCCGTCCCCATGTCGTCCTCGCGCCACTTCGTCTCGCGAATCCGGCCTGTGCTGCTTCTTTGCGGCCTGCTGCTGACAGCTGGCGGCTGCGCGACGACCGAATTTGTCCAACTGCGGGAGCGGCCTCACAATCCGCTGGCAGATCGCATGAATACGACCGCATTCGGCGTCGTGAAGTATTCGCAGCGCACCGATCTGTTTCTGCGTCAAACCGGATACGAGGGGAATGCGAATCTAAAGGGCATGATTCTGCACAGTCTGGGACAGATCAGTACCGAACATTTTCATGAAGCTGCGCATGCTCTGGCGGAACTCAAGTACCTGGGCGGCGAAGCTGCCAAACTCCATGATGTGCAGCTGGCATCGGAGTTGTATTTTGATTCTGCTGAAGCAGCATGGCGTTACTTTGCCACGCCGGACACTGGTGGACGGCATCCGGATCCGATTGCCCCTCAGCATCGCGGCACTGCAGAAGTTTACAATGCGAGTTCAGAGCAGCTGTTGCGGATTGCCCGGACTGCTGGAAAAGTGCAACTGGGACAATCAATTTTCATGCCGATTTCCGGGCGACAATTGACTTTCGAGATTCCATTCTCGTCGCGACTTTTGACGCATGATCAAATGGGAGACTTCGAGTTCGTCTCCGACTACCAACTCAAGAATCTTCGCAGTCGCAACACGTTTGCAGGACTTGGCGTGCCGATAATTGCGATCCGTAAACAGTCAGAACATCCCGAACTGGTTGAAAAATACTACACGAAGGGGATGAGTTTTGCTGCCACGCTCGTGCTGCGATTCGACGAAGGATCTCCGGAAGATGCGCGTCTGCAGATCTTCGATCCTCGTGAATCTGACGACATGCTGGTCGGCGATACGATGATGCCGCTGGAAACCGACGTCAGCACGCCGCTGGCGCGCTATCTGAGCAACAAAGATATCAGTCTGCTCGATACCTGGGGTTATCTGCGTCCGGATCGAGCGGACAAGATATCAGGTTTGTACATGGTTCAGCCCTACGATCCGGACCGCATCCCGGTCCTGATGGTCCACGGGGTCTGGTCCAGTCCCATGACATGGATGGAAATGTTCAACGACCTGCAGGCCGATCCCGAAATTCGCCGCAAGTACCAGTTCTGGTTCTATCTGTACCCGACCGGTGAGCCGATTGCGTTTTCTGCCGCCAAACTGCGGGACGAATTGCAGCAGGTGCGGCGCGAATGCGATCCATTTCACCGCAACGATCGACTGGATGAAATGGTGGTTGTCGGGCACAGCATGGGCGGACTGATCTCGCAAATGCTCACCATCAACAGCGGTGATAAGTTGTGGAGTTCCGTGAGTAACAAGCCTGTCGATGCCCTGAAGGCCAATGAAGAAGTGAAGTCGGAAATCCGTCGCGTGTTCTTCTTTGAATCAAATCCATCGGTCGATCGCATCGTGACGATTGCCAGCCCGTACAACGGCAGTTCGCTCTCAAATCGCTTCACGCAGTGGTTGAGTGGTTCGCTCGTCTGGCTTCCGGCACGAACCTATCAGCTGAGTCGAGTCATATTCGAACAGGATGATAAAAGCTGGTGGGAGAGCCTCTCAGCCCAACGGACCAGTATGGATTCGCTCACGAAGAAATCGGGGGTGCTGAAACTGATACGGGAAACACGGGTTCCGGACGACGTCACACATCACAACATCGTCGGGATCAAGCGGGGAACGTCTCAAGCCAACTGGACCGATGGCGTCGTCGCTTATCGCAGCGCTCACTGTGCAGACGTATCCAGCGAAAAAATTGTCCGAGCCAGCCACAGCGAAGTTCATCGCCACCCGGACGCCGTCGCCGAAGTCCGCCGCATCCTCCTGGAACACCTTCGCGAAACACAACAACGCAACTTCCCCGTGATGCCGGTCAAACACACCGTGGAGTCCCCGGCCGCACTTCAATCGTCCGACGCCCGCATGGTCCCGTCCGGAGCGTGGCGACCTGATCCGGATCACGCTGAACCCGACTCTGGGGCACGAGCAATCTGGCCGGCGCCCTGCTTTGGTGCTGAGCCCAAAGGAATTCATTAAGCGTCACGCGCTTCTTCATCCCAGCGTGACAGGCGGCACAGGTCGCTGTTGATCTGGAAGTCGCGGCAGGCCTGGGGACGGAATTCGTAATGCAGGCAGCGGTCGGAGGCTTGATCCAGCCA
>JANOUN010000143.1:0-1918 GCA_031416875.1 Planctomycetota bacterium
TTTGCGGCTCATAGTCATACCAACCCGAAGCGCCAGCGAGGAATTCAGCGTTTCTGCCTCGCTGGCGCTTCGGGTTGGTATTAAATCAACAGACCGCTAGCCCGAAACCCCTGGGCTTCCTTCGCTCTGCTCAGTCCAGCCCCGGCCACCCGATCCATCAAAGCAAGAGTGATAGCACTAGAGTTCGCGGCGCCAGCGGTCGGGGACACCTGCGAAAGCCGCCTGATACGTTGCTTCCAGCGGAACCATGACATGTCGGGGAGGTCGCAGGAACAGCGGCATGTCGGGGAGTGGTTTTCCCACGGCAACTGGTTCGATAAACGCCTGTCTCTCAAGTCCGCCCGTGTAGGCCACCATTGTGAGCGGTTCGCCAGGGGGCAGCGAAAACGGGTGATCTTCCTCGTCGATGTTTTCCCAGATCGCACCGTGGATTCCCTGAGGATCGCGACTGCCAGCCGGAATCACATCAATGATCAGTAAATGAATTCCTGCCCTAAGCAGCTCAAGTGCTTTGTCCACAAAGGAACGCAGGGCGTATCGAGTCGACTTATTCCCCGGTGAAACAATCTCAATCACCGCCACGACATCATCACCGCTCCGATGACGGATCACAACCCGGTTTCGTTTCTCCGCATAAATCTCTACTTCGGCCTTGGCTGTGAATCGCGTCCTGGGAAGCGCAATCGCCAGACCGCCATCGCCCGGCCTTCCAAATTCTTCGCTGCCATTCTCATCATTGTCCGAAGTTGAATCTGTATTGCCAAGCGCCACGACATCCGGCCCCAGCCCTCCGGTAATCTGCTCCGCCATCGCGTAGTACTCCGACGGCAGCAAGCCTGCGTTCAACGTGCGCTTGATCGTCGTAATCCATTCATGATGGAAATCATGAAACGTACCGGCAATGACACGTGTCCAATCGTGAACTGGCATTTCAGGTTCCTCGTTCGCAGAAAAGCGTGAGCTGCATCCCGATATTCTACCGCCGCAGAGCGGGATTTCACAGGTTTTGTTCCCAAGGTTCACTGCGAACAGCAACCGCCGCCTGAACAGTCCTGCACTTTCAGCGATTTGTTCCACGGCATTTTGGCGAGGATCAACCCCATGCCGCAGGTGTTGCTCATTCCGGCGAATGTCAGCCCGGCTCCGACGAAGCCCGGGATCACCAGGAACCAGGGACTGATGATTGCCAGCAGCGTACCGACCACGATCAGCAGCCCGGCGACGATGCGAACCTGACGTTCCAGGGAGATCATCTTCTTTGTGCCGCGATTGACTGGCAGACCCGCGGCAACCCACGCCAGCGTTCCGCCCTCGACATTGACGACGTTTTCAAAGCCCGCTTTGACGAAGGCGCTGCACGCCTGAGCCGAACGTCCGCCTGTGCGGCAGATGACATACAGCGGCTCCTGAGCACGGGCTCCGCGGGACGCCATGATGAGTTCGGGATTCAGCCTGTCCAGGGGGACGTTCAGGGAACCGACCGCATGGACTTCGTAAAACTCCATCGGTGTCCGCACATCGATCAGATCGAAACCGCCCTTTTGACTGAGTGGTGCAAATTCCTGACACGAGATCGTACTGACCATGAATTCAAATCCTTCAACGAGTTGCGATTTACACAGTGCAGTATAACCAAAACCGTACTTCTTCGCTGAAAATCCGAGATATCAAACGTATTCCCGCGATTCACGAGAATTTGTTCTTTGGGAAACATTCTCAGCTGTGAACGCGCGGCAGTTCACAGCCTTCAGCAATGATCGCGGCTTCGGCAATGGCGAGTTCCTGCAGGCGGGTATTGACGTCGGAGTCGCTGGCGAAGTGCCTGGCAAGACGCACATACGTCGCATGATGCCTTGCCTCAGATTCGTAGAGACTGCCGTAGAATGCCTTCAGCTGGTCATCCTGCAAATGATCTCGC
>JANOUN010000144.1:0-1722 GCA_031416875.1 Planctomycetota bacterium
GGCGATGATGAAAATCCGCGACTGCTGATGCCGGTCAAACCCGATGCGTATAACTGTTCGCGCGTGCTGGACCCGGATTTTCACTGTCAACTGCGAGACCTGTTCGGACCGGAACTTATCATCGGTGTGCCGAATCGTGACTTCTTCGTCGCGGCGACGATGAAGGATCCCGACTTGATCTCGCAGATTCGCAAGCGTGTCGATGAAGACTTTTCGACCATGCATCATCCGCTGACCAGGCGGCTGCTGGTCGTGTCAGCCGACGGTGTCAGTGAATACTGTGGCCCATGATAACCGCCGTACGTCACTGCGCGTCGCGTTTATCGGTGGAGGTTCAGGCGGACACCTTTTCCCTGCTGTGGCAATCGCTCAGGAACTCCTCTGTCAGAATCCTGAATCCCGTTTTCTGTTTCTGACCAGCCATCGAGCGGTCGATCAACAGGTACTGGACGCTTCAGGTCTGTCTGAAATTGAGACGCAAATCGTACCGTACGCATCAATGTCGTCAACGCGCGGACTTTGGAATTCCGCCATGCGCTTGCCGTCGCTGTGGCGCTCCTTGCGGCAGGCGCGATGGTCGTTGAAGGCATTTCAACCAGACGTTGTTGTCGGACTGGGAGCGATGGCTAGTGTTCCCGGCGTTGTGGCAGCCAGCCGACTGAGACTGCCCGTTGTGTTGCTGGAGCAGAACTGTCTGCCTGGCAGAGCCACGCGCGTGCTGGCGCGCCGCGCACGCTTGACGGTGTTTGGGCTGCCAGTGGCGGAAGACCGACTGCACGGCTGGCCGTCAACGGTGCAGACGTGCGGTACACCCGTGCGCGTCGGAATTCGTGAATTGGCAGAGTTGCCTGTTGAAGCGATCTGTGAGCGCAAGCGGATTTTGATTCTCGGCGGCAGTCAGGGTTCACATGCTGTCAATCAAATCGTCGCGACAGCGTTCGGAGAAGGACTCAGGATACCACCGGAGTGGGATATCGTGCATCAGACCGGTGAACCGCAAGTCGCTGCGATCCGAGACCAGTATCTGCGCTGCGGCATCACAGCCCGCGTCGCCGCGTTTTTTCCTGACATGCGCGCTGAGTTAGCGGCAGCGAGCATTGCCATCAGCCGCGCGGGTGCCGTTACGATCCAGGAGCTGGCCTGTGCCGGACTCCCGTCAATCCTGATTCCGCTGAGTACAGCGGCAGACAATCATCAGTTCTTTAACGCTCTTCCGCTGGCACTCGTGGGAGCAGCTTGTGTGATCGACGAAAAAAAAGACAATGCCGTGAACATGTTCAGAGCATCGCTGGAAATGCTTCTCAGCGAACCTGACCATCGGCTGCGTATGGCCGGTGCGATCCGATCATTCGCGACTCCGAACGCTGCCACTGAGATCGCGGGATTGCTCTGCGACTGGTCGCCACAACGATAAACATGTCGGTAATTCTCGGCCTGAAATCGAAATTCACCGTGTTTGGTTCATCAGCCCCGCGTAGAGGAGAAGTTTGTGCGATTATCTGTTTCATTTTTATCTGTGTGGGTGATGTCAGCGGCATGTGTGGCGTCAGACTTCGGCGAATTAACCGCGAAAGTTCCGCAAGGAGCCAATGCTATTATGGCAATCGATGTTGTGAAAACTCTCGCAACACCGTTGGCTAAAAAAGAACGGCTGGGACCGGAAACTTTCTGAAGGTGGTGCAGATCGCCCGCTCTATCTTCCGCCGGAACCGGAGAAACCAC
>JANOUN010000145.1:0-1797 GCA_031416875.1 Planctomycetota bacterium
TCGGACGTACCCGATTGCATTCCTGATTTCGGGAAAAACATGGGTCAATAACCACGCTCATGTCTTGAGGTTCGAAAATGCCTGCGCACAGAAGTTCGTTGAGGTTTATCTGAACTCGATCAAGCTCGACGACTTTATAACCGGAATGGCTCAGCCCAAACTGAACAAAGCAATGCTTGATAGCATTCCGATTTCACACCCCGACATTGCGGAACAAAAGAGAATCGCCGACTGCCTCACCGCCCTCGACGAACTAATCGCCGCCCAGACCCAAAAGCTCGACATCCTCAAGGCCCACAAAAAAGGGTTGATGCAGCAATTGTTCCCATCGGCGGACCTGATTAGAAAGGAGCCTAAGCCAAGTTCAGCGTCTGGGCGAATCGGGCAGACCAAAGCGTTGGAACAGCAAACACGGCATCAATTTTCGAGGGATAACCCGATGACTCTTGGCCTTGCAGTGCGGTCGCGGCGCCTCATGGCGCCGTCGGCTTAGGTTCCTTTCGAATCAGGCACTTCCTTGACTTCCAGCTGTTCTAAGGAGAAACCGCAATGTAGACATTTCAGCAAGCTCTCGTCCGCAAGACTTCCGTCATCACACACCAACTGCATCAAGGAGAATGGTCATGTCGATTTTCAATCGTCGTAAGCTCGTAGTAGCCAGCGTTATGGCTATGATCGCAATGTTGGGCGCGGGGCCTTCATTGGCGCAGACGCCAACACCATTTAACGCTAAAACGCTTCAGCAAACTGCCCTTGGGGAGCTACCTACTGGGAAGTGGGATATGAAGGCGACTATTCTGACCATAGAACCCGGTGGCGAGGTTCCGTTTCATGTGCATAAGGGTCCGGGGCTTCGCTACGTGTTGGAGGGTGCCATTACGATCAACTGGAAGGAGGGCAACACGCAGACCTACGTGGCTGGTTCCACCTATTTCGAAGGTGGCGGTGCGAACCATCCGCCCGGAAACTTTGCGGCGAAGAACAATGGCAACGCGCCGTGCCGCGTCTTGATAATTGAGTTAGTTCCCCAAGAGTAGGCCTACCATTCCATCGAGCGGATCCGCTCCGGCCTGCGGCCGCCGCGGGCCGCTCATGTCAAACGCTATGGGCCTGCAAATCCGGCAAAAACTGTTCGCGCTGGGGCCGCTTCTCGCTACCTGATTAGAAAGGAGCCTAAGCCAAGTTCAGCGTCTGGGCGAATCGGGCAGACCAAAGCGTTGGAACAGCAAATACGGCATCAATTTTCGAGGGATAACCCGATGACTCTTGGCCTTGCAGTGCGGTCGCGGCGCCTCATGGCGCCGTCGGCTTGGGTTCCTTTCGAATCAGGTTTCTTGATGTGTCATTGCTTGTCGTCACGGCTTGAACCAGACCTTGGACCACGTCGTGGGGCCATTGATGGTTGAATTAAGTTCGGCAATATTGAATGAGTCGCGATTTGTGCCACTGCAGGGTAAGACACCTACTAGCTTGACGGCGAGGACGTGACCAGTGCCAGAAGAACGTTTACTGTCAGCGCGCGTGCTTGAGGCACTTGCAGCGAAACCAGGTCAGAAGTCAGTCGAGTTGGCTATAAGGCTCGGTGTTGACAAAAAGCTGGTCACAAAGTGCTTGTTGTATGGGTTACGCGGGAAGGTCAGACAGGGCGACGACTATCTTTGGCGACTCCTATCGGTGGAAGTAGCGAGTCGACCTGCGCCCGTGCCAAGCCGACCAGCACCCGTGCTTGAACCTGATGCTGAGTTCTCTCGACTGTGCCGGTTCTACCTGGAGTGCATCGGTCAGGATATGGATGAG
>JANOUN010000146.1:0-4385 GCA_031416875.1 Planctomycetota bacterium
ACACTACAACCCTGATTCCCTTAAACAATCCCGCTGCGTTGCTGTCCGGGGCTCCCCACTATAGCGGGGGCCCCTCCCCTCCCAAATCACCCCCGTTGGGTGGGGGCGGCGGAGCGCAACACACCACGGGCGATTGTCCAGAAAAGTGGTGCGTTACGCTTCGCTTCACGCACCCTACGGAGTCGCAGATTCACTGCAGGGTGTGTTCAGCTGCATTTCGGACGAGCAGGACCAACAGGCACGCCGATCTGCGACTGGCGAAAATGGACGACCGGACGTTCCGTGTACTCCTTCAACTCAGGTCGTCCTGACAACTGCTGTTCTGTAAAGTACGCATCCGAACCAAACCAGAAATGTTCAAAGTCGTCCGTGCTCTCCGCATGGAACGCTTTCTCTGCGACTGCGCAGTCAAACCACGCACGCTGACCGGTGTCCCAGGTTGTCTCCCAGAACGCAGTGTCCTGCTTTGCTTCCGTCAACGCATTGAGCAGCCAGTCCCGCCGGAAGAGTTCGAAGAATCGCGAATGTTCTTCGTCGGGCAGTCGGTTGGCGTAGTCAAAGCTGGATCGGATTTCGGCAACCCGCCACAGGCTGGGAGTCGGATGAATCGGACCGTTCTCCTTGCGGTGGCTTCCCGCCATCCAGGCTCCGGAATCCATGCCGCGACACAGGTTCTCGTACCAGCGAGCTCCTGAGATCAGACAGTCGGGTTCAAGGTGCAAAAGAAATTCCGTCTGATGGCGACGGCACCATTCTACGGCCGCATCAATGGCAGCACCGTGAGTCCGTAATGGCCCTGGATTCGGAACAACGATGACGCCGGGCTGTGACCGTATCCAGAGCCGTTCAGTTTCGTGGTCTTCATGCCATCGCGCTTCACCCATCACGGGATTGTTGTCGATGATCAACACTTGCCAGGACGGAAAATGTTTTCGAAACGACCCCAGACCCACAGGCATCCAGCGCCGCGTGTTCCAGGCAACAAAGACGGGCATCACCGGCTGACTGACCATGGGTCACCGCTGTTCTGTATGGCATCCGTCAACAAGCGACTCCAGCAGTTCCTGATACTTCACCGCCATGGTCGAAGCAAGGCAGTGCTGGAGCGCAGTCCGGCGTCCTTCTTTTCCAAGTCCACACGCCCATTCCGGATTCTGCTGCAGGAGGCAAAGGTTGACGGCAAACTCATTCTGTGTTGCCAGCAGGCCGTTGACTCGATGATTAAACAGGTCATGCGCCACTCCGACAGGAGTGCTGACGACCGGAACACTGTGCAGCATGGCCTCCGCCGCGACGAGCCCGAATCCCTCTTCCGCAGATGGCATACAGAGGGCATTCATGATCTGATAGTAGTCACCCAGAAACTCTCGAGATGTGGCAAATGCAAATCGACCGGGAATCAGCTCATTGCAAAGCTCCATCAGTTGATAGCGCAGCGGGCCCCAGCCCACGAGCAAGGCTTTCGCGGCGGGCCCAAGTGCACTGAAGGCCTCAACCAGCACATGCGCATTTTTCTCCGGGGAGAAACGGCCCGCAAAGCCGACGACAAAATCATCTGCCGCGAATCCCAGTTTCCGGCGGACCTCAGACGCACTGCTGCGACACGCAATATGACGCTGATCGACACCGTTCAGAATCACGCTTGTCGGAAATCCTCCGCAGACCTGTTCCTGAACCACGCGGCTGACCGCCACGACATGATCGACAACCGGACTGCAAGCCTCAAGTGCCGACTTTGTCCAGTCGCCGACTCCATGCGCCACGAAGATTACTTTGGCATGTGAACCTTCCGGGCGCAGATACTCCGGAGCGACGTTGCCCCAGACCAGAACCACGTCGGACTCCAGCACGGCATCTCTGACAGCGGTGTCCCTCCCAAACGTACACGGTATACCAAGTTTCTGCAGCAACTCATGGTCCACGGCATAGTCTTCCGTGACGACATTGCGGACGAAGCGCAAGACCGCAGGGTCACAATGCGACACTAACGCTCTGAGCCACGATTCCACTCCCGCACAGACGAATGACGGGCCGATGTGAACCACCTTCAGCGGCTGCGTCCGCCGAGTGCGACGTCGACTCGGTTCCGAATGAGCGACGGGATAAGCACACGGGTACGTGTAGATTGACTCTTCGCCGGAAATTGTTTCGAATCGCTCATATGCCATTTCCAGAACGCAATCTGCGGGATTCGGATCGTAAAGTGTCATAATTCGGGACTCTGGAGTTGCTTCGGAGACCACTTGGGGATGTAAACCAGCGAAATCCAGTAGGTATCCTGCTGCTCTCGCCGGACGCTGTGTTACCGGTTTACCCGCTGCTGCGACCCGATTCACTCAAAAATTTGCGTCAAATTCAGGTTCGCCGATTGTTTTTTCCCGATCCCTTACCAGCGTCAAAATCCTAACCACCGGCCTGCTGCACTGGATGACACGGTGGTCCATTCATTCGCCTGAAATTCCAGCACCATCCCGAGAACTTTCGTCAAATTCCCTCGCACCAAAATCCGCGGCCGCACCCCGTGATCATTCCATGTGATCACGACGCTGTGATCACAACGATTGAAGACGCTGCACTTTGGCGCTACACTCCGAAGCAGGCTCATCCCTCCCTTCAAAATCCCACCACTTAATTCAAGGGCTCATCCGATGGCAAACGTCTCTCGACGAAAGTTCCTCAAAAACACCTCGGCTGTCGGCGCTTCGGTGCTGCTGACGGGAACTCGGGCTTCTGGGAAAATTCTGGGAGCCAATAATCGGCTGCGAATTGCCGTGGCCGGGCTGAACGGGCGTGGGCAGAGTCATCTCAGCGGCTGGATGGATCAGGACAACGTGGAAATTGCGTACCTGATTGATCCGGATCAAAAGGTCCTGGCGGCAGCTATGAATGGCCTGCAGGGGAAACTCAAGGACAACTTCAAGGCCAAGGGAATCGCCGACGTGCGCGAGGCCCTGGAGGACAAAAACCTTGATGCGATCTCCGTCGCGACGCCGAATCACTGGCATTCGCTGATTACGATCTGGGCGGCTCAGGCAGGGAAGCACGTCTACGTTGAAAAGCCCATGAGCCACGATGTGGGAGAAGGTCGGATTGCGGTCGAGGCGCAGAAGAAATATGGCGTCGTCATTCAGCACGGCACGCAGAGTCGCAGCGATGCGAAAATTGCCGGGTTGCACGAAGCGATCCAGAGCGGACAGTTTGGGCCGTTGAAAATCTCATACGGCTACTGCTGTAAACAGCGCGACAGTATTGGATTTAAGCCGATCTCTGATCCCCCGGCAAATCTCGACTGGAACCTGTGGCGCGGTCCGGCCATGATCGATCAGTTCCACGGCAACTTCGTGCATTACAACTGGCACTGGTTCTGGAAGACCGGCAACGGTGACCTGAACAATCAGGGAACTCATCAGCTGGATATCGCGCGCTGGGCTCTGGACAAAGACCTCACTCATCCTGTACGAGCCATGGCGATCGGTGGTCGCTTCGCCTGGAATGATCAGGGGGAGACACCCAATACGATGATGGGAATTGCCGAATACCCAAACGGCCAGCAGGTGTTCTTCAACGTGCGCAATGTGGCCTACAAAGGCTACGAACGTCAGGTAGAGAATGAGTACTACTTTGAGGACGGAGGAAAAATCGTCCGTGGCTTGTACTATCCATCCGGAAGTTCAGCAGGCGAGAAACTGGACATCAAACCCGGAAAAGTCACGCCGGGCGGCAATTGGGCGGCGTTCATCACGGCCTGCCGCGAAGGCAAACCGGAACTCGCCAACGGCAACGTCCACGATGCTCACTACGGCTGCGTCCTTGGACATCTCATGAACAACTCGTATCGACTTGGCGAAAAAGTTCCGTTCAACAGCAAAGCCGGACGCTTTGGCGACAACAAAGCAGCCGCCGAGCACTTCCTGAAACTGCACGAAGTCATGCGGGATGGCGTCGGCGTTCCGGAAGACGGAGCCGAATACACCGTCGGCCCCTGGCTGACATTCGATCCCGAGGCAGAAACTCACACGGGGGATTTTGCAGAGGAAGCCAATCAACTGCTGAAAGACCCGAATCGGTCAGGCTTCGAGGTTCCGACGGCAGCTCATGTGTAGCGATTTCGGCAAGTGTCAAAGTAGACGTCACTTTCTGTGTGACGCATTCTAAAAACGCCCGTGGAAAGAGCCCGGATGACAGGCACCTTGAGGGCACCCACCGCCAGATGGCGTCCAACTCGGCAACCAACGTCGATGACTAGCTGCATATGTGCTCAAGATCGCCATAACGTTTTTGTTTACAGACACTTACAAAGATTCATTGTTTAAGATAAGATCTCCTTACTTTAATAAGACAATACTGCGTTATCTTAGTGGGAGGCGGGCAAATGTCAGACTGGC
>JANOUN010000147.1:0-2175 GCA_031416875.1 Planctomycetota bacterium
CACCTTCGGAATCGACTACGCAGATATTCGATGTCAGAGCATCTACAATTGCGATAGCCAGGCGGTAATCCCCCCGATTTTGGACTGTCAGATTCACACAATTCCTCTCTCGATTTGAGTTCCATATTTGATGGCTTGGTATCTCTGCAGTCCTCGGCTGATGTTGAGAGAACCCGGCTTGCCGTAGTATCCGGTCCATCCGCCAAGACGGCCGATGACCCATGTTGCATAGGCCAGTGTGCTGCGCGGATGCGGATTGGTCTGTCGTGTGGTTGGTGCTTTTCCCTCGTAGTCTTTGCAAACCGCTTCAATCAGGGGCTCGTCGTCCGGATCGAAGGCGTCCCGCAGGCTCTGGCCTGAAGGATTGTCGCGTGCCCGCAAGAGCTGGGTCACGGTGACGGCAGCGATTGCTGCAAGCGCCGCAAACCTGATCATCACCTGCGGATCGCTGATCTCTGCATCCTCGATCCGGAAGCCTGCGGTCTTCAAGGTGCGGAAGTACTCCTCGATGATCCAGCGTTTACGGTAAAAATCGAGCATCTTCCGGGCTATACCGATGTCGTTTACGCAATGGCTGGTCAGCAGCCGCCAATGGATCGGTTCGCTATCAGGCGGTGCTCCCACCTCGCGGATATCGACAAGATACAGGCTGACGCTTGGCGGTAGCCGTTTGAGATCGGCCGTTGGAAGACCGCGCTGAGGCCGCATGAGGGTCACAGGGCCGAAGCGTAAGACCAAGGTTGCCTGACGCGCAGCACGCCCCGGTGCTGCCGGAATGTTCACATCGAAACGGGATGCTTCGGCAAGTGACGCTGCGTGGTCGAACAATTTCTCGCCGTTGTCCAGCCGCCGGTTGAAGCCTGCCCTGATCAGCAGATGAACATTTCCAGGCCTGCGCGCAAAGTCTTCATAGATATCGCTTTCCCGGTCCGAGACGACTGTGATCTGTGCAGCCTGCTTCAGCACATCCCCTGCCCGTTCAATGCCGGTTAGCCAGCAACCCGATTCCTTGTCATCCGATGAACGTTGCGCATGCGGCAAAGCCTGGCGCTTCTCCCGGTTCCACACCGCAATATCGGCAAGGCCGAAAAGCTCGCCACTGACGGCATCGACGGCGAGAACCGGATGCAAAAGGACACCGCCAAGATGACCGCCTTTGCCAACAGGTCCATACCCCTGCGAGCGCGTTTTCTTGCCGCCCAGAATGATCTCACTCGTGTCCTGTATCGCCAGCACGTCCCGCCCGGATACGCGCCCCGCCGTATGCCGAGCCGCACCCTCGCTCAGGCCCGCCACAGTCACTGCGGGGTTACGCAAAAACCGCCCGAACCCGATCTCGCCGCGCCGCTGGCCACCTGCCAGAGCCAGAATGCACGATCCCGGTGAAGACGCCAGAACCTGATGACACCAGGCCCCCTTTTTTCGAGCCGCAAATCCCCAAAATTGCCAACTTCAAAACGTCCGACGTCAATTGAAGAAAGGTCCATGGCAGCCTCCAGAATCAATGCTGCCGTATTGAATCAACACCCAACAGAAACCTCAACAGAAGATGTGTGCATCAGACAGGCAATAAATGCGGGGATGACAATGGGGGACGCGGCAAATCTTGCACCTTCCCCCCAAACCCCGTAAAGCGCGGGGCCATGGATCAAACCGCAACCACGCCCAAGGATCTTGCCGGTGCCGTGCTCTCGATTGACTTGAGCGCGGCCCAGAAGAATTGGCGCTATCTCAATGGCCATGCGGGATCAGCCGAGTGTGGCGCCGCCGTCAAGGGCAATGCCTATGGCCTGGGGGTGGAGCCCGTGGGGCGTGCCTTGTGGGAAGCGGGCTGCCGCAGTTTTTTCGTGGCCCGCCCCAAGGAAGGCGAGGAATTGCGCGGCGTGCTTCCCGAAGCCACCATCTATGTGCTTGATGGCCTGTTCCCCGGCCAGGCCGAATTCTATGCCCAGAACAATCTGCTGCCCGCCCTCATCTCCACCGATGAGGCGCGCGAATGGGCGGCGTTCGGGCGGGTCTATGGCCGGAAACTTCCCTGCGCCATTCACGTCGATACGGGCATCAACCGCCTGGGCTTTCCCATCCGCGAATACACCGCCTTGCTGGCAGAGACCGCGACGATGGAGGGCCTGAACGTCAGCCTGCTCATGAGCCACCTCGCCTGCGCCGAAGAAG
>JANOUN010000148.1:0-5251 GCA_031416875.1 Planctomycetota bacterium
AAAAACACGGGGCGATGATCGGAGGACACGCGATGCGAATGTGTATCTCTTTCGCTCGACCGCGTGTCTTCAGTAAGATCAGCAGTTCACGCAGCGTGGTGGCGCGCACGATCGAATCATCCACTAACAGCACGCGTTTGCCTTCCATGACTTCCGGCAATGGCGTGTACTTCATACGGACTTTGTCGGCGCGGTTATTGCCTTCGATGAATGTGCGGCCGATGTACCGATTTCGAATGAGTCCTTCCAGCGACGGAACTCCCAGCTTGAAAGCCATCGCATCCGCCGCCGCCTTGGCTGTATCCGGAACCGGAACAACGATCACGTCGTCGTCAATCGTGATCTGTTCCCGGGCTGCCAGCTCTTCGCCCAGCCGTTTGCGGGACAGGTAAACGCCTGCGTCGTCGAATGTACTGCCCGCGTTCGCGAAGTAGATCCATTCGAAGAAGCAATGTGCCTTTTTCGGGCTCTCGGCGTATTTTTTTACCGTGACGGAATCGCCGTCGACGATGACAACATGCCCTGGCGGAACATTGTGAACGCTTTCTTCTGCAAATCCCAGATGCGTGAGTGCAACGCTTTCACTGGCGGCAGCAAAGAGCGAACCTTCGTGCGCATAGCAAAGCGGCCTCATGCCCAGGGGGTCGCGTGACACGAACATCTGGCCCCGCGCGTTCAGGAACACGATGTTCCATGAACCGTCCAGAATCTTTGACAGCTTGTGCAGCAGCTCAACGGGCGTGATGTGGGCATTCAGAGACATCTCATGAGATATCAGATGATGCAGAACTTCGGTGTCGGTTTCCCGAGTCAGATGAAAATCCTTATTCCGCAGGATTTCTTCACACAGTTCGCGGTAATTTGCCAGTTGCCCGTTGAACGCAAAGCTGAACCATTTTGAGCGCGCGATATGCTGGCGTTCGAATGGCTGCGCATGATTCGGGTGATCCGTGCCGCAGGTCGCATAGCGCACATGTCCGATGGCGGCATGGCCTGCATATTCGGCCATCAATTCCTTGTAGGGTTCTTCCTGATTCATCCGGAAGACCTCGGCGACACCGCCGACATCTTTATGAGTCATCATCAATTGCAGCCGACCGGGTTTATAGGTCGTGAAGCCGGCCGCCAACTGGCCGCGATTCTGCATGTCCAGCAGCATTCCGGGAATCATGCGTGACGTGCGCGTAATTGCCTCGTCGAATGATTCGGGCTCCTCCGGCAGTTCGACGGATTTATCGCCTCTGTCGCGAGGATTCCTGTCGCGCATTGGAATCAGCGGACTGACTAGGCCGGTTTCCAGATGATATACGGCAGCGACGCCACATTCGTGTTGCAGTTCGTCCATAGCGACGAATTCAGTGCCCGAAAAAAGATACCGCTGTCGATCGAGCGGAAGAAACACGTCGCGGCTCAGACGAACCGCTCAGAGTCTGCATCATACTCGCCAAATCGCCGCAGTCCAAACGACTCGGCCAGCGCAGAGCCAATCCCGTGGAAAGATGAGAGCAATCGCAGCGTTCTGATCGGACTATTTTTAGGGAATTGGCTACAATGGGCATTCTCTTTCAAAGGAAAATGATCCCGTGAAACTATTGAGTCTCTGTTTCTTCGTCGCTGCAATCACCGCCTTTGGTCAACCTTCCAACGTGCATGCTCAGGAAGCCGCTCGTCCGAATATCCTGTTCATCTTCTGCGATGACCTCACCTGTCAGTCGCTGAGCTGTTACGGGGAAAATCGGCATTTGCTGGACACGCCGAACATCGATCGGATCGCCCGGGAAGGAATGCGATTTGATCGTTGTCTTGTCACAAACTCGATCTGTGGTCCAAGCCGTGCAACGATTTTGACCGGCAAGTATTCGCATAGGAACGGATTCTATAACAACACGAACTGCAAGTTTGACGGTGGCCAGGTGACGTTTCCAAAGCTGCTGCAACAAGCAGGTTATTCGACAGCCATGATTGGCAAGTGGCATCTGGAGTCCGATCCAACCGGCTTCGACTATTGGAAAATTCTGCCCGGCCAGGGGCTCTACTATAACCCGCCGATGATCAGCAAAGAAGGCCGTGTCAAGACCGACGGTTACGCCACCGATGTGATCACTGATCTTTCGCTCGAATGGCTGAAGAATCGGGACAAGTCAAAGCCTTTTCTGCTGATGAGTCAGCATAAAGCACCGCACCGCGAATGGGCTCCCGCGCTGCGACATCTGGGCTGGAACAATGACCAGGTTTTTGCTGAACCGGAAACGCTGTTCGACGACTATTCGGGACGCAGTCTGGCCATCAGTGATCACGACATGGGTCTGGATCGTACGTTTACAAATCTGGATGCCAAGCTGGTGCCCCCGTCGAACATGTCGGAAGAACAACTCAAGACGTGGAACGCCTACTACGAGCCTCGGAACGAGGCATTTCGCAAGGCCAATCTACAGGGCCGCGATCTTGTCCGCTGGAGATATCAGCGATACATGCACGACTATCTGGGGTGCGTAAAGGCCGTCGATGAAAACGTCGGCCGGATTCTGGATTTTCTGGACGCAGAAAAACTGGCCGACAACACACTGCTGGTCTTTTCTTCGGATCAGGGATTCTTTCTCGGCGAACACGGTTGGTTCGACAAACGCTGGATCTTCGAAGAATCACTGCGATCTCCTCTCCTGGCCCGCTGGCCGGGAAAGATTGCCGCCGGAGCGACAAACGAGAACATCGTGTCACTGATTGACTTTGCAGAGACATTTCTGGACGTTGCGGGTTTGCAGCCTGACTCAGAAATGCAGGGCCACAGTTTGCTGCCTTTGTGTAAGGGAGAAATACCCTCTGACTGGCGCACATCTCTCTACTATCACTACTATGAATTCCCGGTCCCGCATCGTGTTCGGCCTCATGTGGGGGTAATTACGCATCGGTACAAGCTTGTTCATTACTACAAACCCGATGTTGATGACTGGGAACTGCTGGATCGCGAAAAAGATCCATTGGAAGTCAGGAACTTTTATGCGGACCCTGCTTACGCCGACACGGTCAGGGTACTTCATGCAGAACTGGATCGACTGAAGATTGAGGTTAAGGAAACTGCCGAACCGCCTCGATCCGCGTACGGCAACAAACTGTTCGACGGTGAACCACAGCCGAAACAATCAATCGAAAAAATAACATCTGACTGACTCTGGTGATCACGAATTCTCTCGACTGGATCTGGTGGCGGGGCAAGTTGTTGAAACTGCAATTCCGGTCTTGCCCCGAGACCCTTCGATTCGGCAAACTTTGCCCGGAATCTGCTGTCAACTGCAGTTCTGCACTGCAACCAGGAAGAATTGCTGCGATTGGAGCTATCCGCGTTGTAGTCTTTGCATTGGCATTCGAATTGCGTAGAGGTTAAGTTGTGATCGTCGCGAAGCGAACAAATGACTGGCTTGAGCTGCTGCAACTGCCGGACTTCAACTGGTGGCAGTTTCTGTTTGCGGCAGCGTGTCTGGTGGTGCTGATTTGGTCAATTGTGCGTTTCATTTCGAGAGGATACGAAGATGTTGATCCTGCGGAGTCCGATCAGGATATGCTGAACGCAATCAGCGAATTGCGGCGTGAGGGTGACCTGACAGAAGACGAATACCGATCCATCAAAAGTCAGTTGATGGGCCGGATGGGTTCTGCTTTTCCGAGCAGGCCGAAAGAGACACAACCGAACCCCATGGTCGGGAAACCGATTGCGGTGCCCTCGGCAAGCCCTTCTCAGAAACCATTCAGTGACGAAGAAAAGCCGGAAGTCTCTGGATCTGAAGAGTCAGAATCGATCCAATCGACATCCGCTTCCAGTTTAACAGAAGTTCCAGTTCCACTTGACGATACCGCCAACAAGACCGCAGGGTCAGGGGTTCCCAAAGCCGAAAACGGTGAAGGAATCTGAAGAGTAAATCGATCCAGACAATGATGACAAAGATGTAGCTTTTTTCTGGTGACCATATACAGTGGCTAAGAAAGCCATCGCCGGTGACGGCAAAACTGACATCAGACGAAACGCAATTACACGACACGGTTGGCAGGGACGCCGACGACCCGGAGCATCGACGACCTGCAAACCGCACACGTAGATTGAAGCGAACTCTGCCGGACTCACTTCTCCAGAGCCAAGAAGAGCCGCCAAAACCACGTGACGAACATCCAAAGGGATAACAATGGCATCAGGTAAGGAATTTGGTACAGGCAAGACCGCACAGCAGGGCAAGCGAAACGCCAACTGCTCGTTTTGTCGAAAGAACTACCGGGAAGTCGGCCCGCTGGTCGAAGGACCAGAGGACGTCTATATCTGTGGCGAATGTATTGAGCTGTGTCAGTCGATCCTGGATCAGGAGCGACGTCGTCGGGGTTCATCGAAGAAACTCTTCAATCGAGTTCCCACACCTCGCGAAATCGTCAAAGAGCTGGATCAGTATGTGATCGGCCAGGACAAGTCCAAGAAGTTGTTGTCCGTCGCTGTTCACAGCCATTACAAACGCCTGATGCACAATCTGGAAGTCGGGTCCGAAGAAGTTGAGATCGAGAAGTCCAACATTCTGCTCATTGGCCCGACCGGTTCAGGCAAGACTTTGCTCGCCAAGACTCTCGCAAAGTCTCTGCAGGTTCCGTTCGCCATTGGCGATGCGACCACGCTGACGGAAGCTGGCTACGTCGGGGAAGACGTCGAAAACCTGCTGCTCAAACTTCTGCATGCTGCTGACTTTGATGTCGAAGTCGCTCAACGCGGGATTATCTTCATCGACGAAATCGTTAAGATCGGTAAAACAAGTCAGAACGTCAGTATCACACGTGACGTTTCCGGTGAAGGCGTGCAGCAGGCTCTGTTGAAGATGCTGGAAGGCACCGTTGCCAACGTGCCACCTCAGGGCGGTCGCAAGCATCCGGAACAGCAGTACATTCAGCTCGACACCACGAATATTCTGTTCATCTGCGGAGGCACGTTTGTCGGACTGGAAGATATTGTCGCGCGCCGCCTCGGCAAGAAAGTCATCGGCTTCGGCAATAAGAATGAAGAACACGAAGATCTGGCACGCGAACAACTGCTGTACGATGCCACGGTTGAAGACGTCATGGAATTCGGACTGATTCCTGAATTGCTTGGCCGACTGCCGGTCATTGGCACGCTCGCTCAACTGGATGAAGCCGCTCTTGTGCAGGTTCTGACCGAACCACGCAACGCTCTGATTCGACAGTACAAAAAACTGTTCGAAATGGAAGAATGCGAACTGGAGTA
>JANOUN010000149.1:0-3552 GCA_031416875.1 Planctomycetota bacterium
TCGATACCTGTCAGCAGGAAATGTCGCTGCCACGCGTCACCTGGGTCCAGAGACCATTTGGCCTCGTGGAACTCCTGGATGCCGTGCAGTCCGCGAAGCGTGTGCGAAACAACAGCTGGAGATGCCTGGAAGCAATCTGGCGGAAAACAACACGGCCTGTGAATGGAGTCCTGTTTCACAGCGATGCCACAACGGAAGACTTAGTAGCCGCGAAGGTGCCTGGTGGATGAAACCTGACGCGGATTTGAGTATACGTGAACGCTCCCGTACATGTCGTTCCGGTGGCTTTGGCTGCCGTAACGAGTGTTATTGCCGGGATGTGGTAACGACGTCGCAAGGCGTTGTCCAGAACATGGAAGATTGATCAGCTTGAACTCAAAAACATGATATAAGCAATCTTCGCCGCACGCCCGTCAATGGGTGCGTGGCAGTGCTCCCTTTTTTGGGGTGCCACAACGGTAAGCGAACTCGTTTGCTTGCCGGTGGGGCAGCTGGGAAGGGAGCCTTTTTTTTTCGTGGCCCGTCTTTCTATGGCGAGCGGGATGCGTCAGCTTCCCGGTACTTTGCTCAGCAAACGTTGAAAGTTGAATATTCCTGAGAAGATTTTTGGCAACGCATCATTTTGAGGGCGACTAAATGTAGGCCGACTTCGCCGAAGTCGGCACAGCAGATTTCAGCGAAATCTGCTTACTTGTTTCGGTTGCGGGCGAGGCCCGCGCTGGGATTCCAGGTCGTGCAGGAATCGCATACCAGCGGGCTGACGCCCGCCGCTCGCCTTTGGGTTGCCGGAAATTCCTCACATTCTGTCCAGCCGTCGTTTCAGTCGCAGTGCATTGCCGACGACAGTGATGTCGCTGACTCCCATGGCCAGGGCCGCCCAGAGAGGTCCGCTGGTGCCGAGCAAGCCGAAGACGGCCAGCGGGACTGCCAGAATATTGTAGACAAAGGCAAAGAACAGATTTTGCCGGATCGTGCTGAGCGTCGCTCGCGACAGCTCAATCAGTTCTGCCACCGCCAGCACCCGATCTCCGGGAATCACAACCGCTGCGGCTTCAATCGCCACGTTTGTGCCTGAAGCCAGTGCCACTCCAAGGCCTGAAACGGCAAGAGCGACCGCATCATTCAGACCATCGCCGACCATGATCACATCACGGCCACGCGCGCGAATGTACTGAGCCTTCGATTCCGGTGTGGCGTCGGCGATGATTTCCGTTTCAGCAAGTCCCAGCTCGCGGCCCATTTTCAGCGCAACGGCTGACTTATCCCCGGACAGCATTGAGACTTGAATCCCGGCTTGCTGTAAGGCAGCAATGGCCTCGACGGCATCCGGACGGAGCCGATCGGTCAGAGTCAATGTGCCAATTCGCTTTCCGTCCCGTGTGACTCGGGCGGTCGCATGTTCGTCGCGATCGACGGTCACCGCACGTCCTTCGACCAGACCCTTCACACCCAAACCGGGAATGGCCCTGAAGTCTTCCACAGCAACAAGCGGCAATTCGCGAGATGCCGCCGCGCGGACGATGGCTTTGGCAATCGGATGTTCGCTGGGTGCTTCCACAGACGCCGCCAGACGAAGTAACTCGTTTTCCGTGTGGTCGGCATCGGGAGAAATCAGCGTTACTTCTGGCTGCCCCGAGGTGAGCGTGCCGGTCTTGTCGAAAACGGCATGTGTCGCTCGCCCGACACGTTCGAGCGTTTCGGCATTGCGGATCAGGATTCCTCTCCGACTTGCCGCCCCTGTACCAACCATGACGGCCATGGGTGTTGCCAGGCCAAGCGCACAGGGGCACGAAATGATCAGCACCGTGACGCCGGCAATGATGCCTTTGGAAAAATCTCCGAAAATCCACCAGCCGATGACAGTCAGCGCGGCGATCACCAGCACCGTCGGCACAAAGATCGCAGAGATACTGTCCGCCAGCCGCTGAATCGGCGCACGACTGGTCTGAGCTTTTTGAACCAGGTCGGCGATGCGCGTGACCGTCGTGTGCCGGCCATCGACAGTGGTCTGCACCGTGAGTCGACCAGTCGTATTCATGGATCCGGCAACGACCAAATCTCCAGGAACTTTGTCGACCGGTGCGGATTCTCCGGTAACGATCGACTGATCGACGGCCGAGCCTCCTTCGACAACCAAACCATCGACGGCGATACGTCCGCCCGGTCGAACGATCAGACGCTCCCCGGCTTTGACGAGCGAAGTGGGGACGATCCTGGTCGAACCATCATCGTCCAGCACTTCTGCCGATTCCGGCTGCAGTCGCAGAAGTTCCCGCACGGCAAATCCAGCCCGAAAACTGGCCCGCGCTTCCAGCCAGTGGCCGAGACTGACAATGCCCAGCAAGCCGGCGGATTCCGCAAAGTAGGTGGGATGGTCGAGATCAAAGAGCAACACAATCGTTGAATACGTAAACGCCGTCGTCGCACCGATTGAGATCAACGTATCCATGTTCGTTGTTCGCCGGATCGCTGCTTTCCAGGCAGACTTATAGAACTCCGAACCGGCAAAAATAATGATCACCAGCGCACCGCCGAACATCAGCCACGACATCCATGGCCCGTGCCAGTGCATGGCAGTGGCCGTCCAGTGAAGAATCTCCAGTGGAGCCCACAAACCGATGCCGACAATCGCTCTGTGACGCCAGATGCTTTCATTACGCAGTTGCTGCTTTTCAATGTCGCTGTTCTGGTTCGAAGAGTCATCAGGATTGATCAACTCCGCTTCAAACCCCCGCCCCTCAATCACCCCGATGAGTTCACCTGGATTGAGATTCCGGCCCTCCACCGTGGCCATCCCTGCTGCAAAGCTGACACTGGCTCCTGTGACCTCCTTGCGAGCCTCCAGCGCGCCCTGCAGCGTGGATGCGCATCCCGTGCAGGTCATCCCCGTCACGCGCAGACGCATCGATTCCGATTCCGATTCAGGACTCACACTCACCATCAAGGCATCCTTCTGTTCTGTTATCTCCATCGAAATCTCCTGACTGTACCGTTTTCTATGTGTCCGCCAATTGAAGCGAGGTCTCCGGACCTGGAACCACGAATGAACACAAATAGACACGAATGGAATGCCTGACATTCGTGTTCATTCGTGTCGATTCGTGGTTCAAACATCCAGCACATAGAATCCGGTAGAGTCAGGATTTTTCAATGCCTCGGCTGGCTCAGAATGATCAATTTCATCAGTGAATCCGTGCATCGTCGCCGTCCACAAGCTTAACGGGTACACCTCTGAAAACGAAGTAAAGACAGGTATCTGCAGACGGTCGGCCAGTTTATGAACCCACGCCGTATGCAGGGCGGGGCTGGCGTGCGCTCAAGGCGTTCTGTGCCAAAGGCACAGAATGTGAAAGCCCAGGGCAACGCCCTGGGAACCTGTGAAACGAACGACCAGAGCCCCCAAAGGGGCGAAATGCTCTTGCATTTCCATCACGCCCTTTCAGGGCTTCGACGTTCGATCTTGGCGTTTCCTGGGGCGATGCCCCAGGCTTTCACATTGTGCCGCGTTGCGGCTGCACACACTCTCCGTGATTGGTACGTTCTGTCGGCGAA
>JANOUN010000150.1:0-6387 GCA_031416875.1 Planctomycetota bacterium
GCAGGGCGTCAGGCATCCGAGCGATCAGGATCGAACTCGGAGGGCTGACGCCCTGCCGCTCGCCATTCGCAGTTGGTTGCTTGGCCAGCAATATCGCCGCATTCATCCCTACACGCACGCGGCTCCCGGAGGCTGGTCGTGGACGGATTTGCCTGGAGGAGTTCCGGATGCTGACGACACTCCCGGAGCGATGTTGGCGTTGATGAATCTTCGCGGACCGGATGAAGCGTTCTCACCGGACGAAGTCTCGTCCCTTCGCGCCGCGGCGATTTGGTTGCTCGACCTGCAAAATCGCGACGGTGGCTGGCCGACATTTTGTCGCGGCTGGGGAACATTGCCGTTTGACCGGAGTTCCTGCGATCTGACGGCCCATGCCCTCCGAGCCCTCGATTTGTGGCTCAAGCGAGTTCCGATAACGGAAACTGCGTTGAAAATGCGTTCTGAGCGGTCTATGCAGCGCGGCGTCAGGTTTCTGGAGCACGTTCAAAGACCGAACGGGACGTGGTTGCCGCTGTGGTTTGGTCATCAATTCAACGAAGACGACGAGAATCCTCTCTATGGAACATCGCGAGTCGTCCGCGCTCTGGCTACGATAGGCGAGGAATCTTCGGACTGCTGTCAAAAAGCGGTGCGCTGGCTTCTGGACAACCAAAACGATGATGGAGGCTGGTCGGCTCGTCGCGGTTTGGAAAGTTCCGTAGAAGAGACCGGGCTGGCATTGGATAGTTTGGTCGGGTTTACGCAGGCTCGGCCAGCGACTGACCGAGCGGCTCATTGGCTGGCCGTTAGGGTGAATGAATGCACAGTAGATCGACCTTCCCCGATCGGATTCTATTTTGCCCGACTCTGGTATTTTGAGGATCTTTACCCAATCATATTCGCGGCAGCGGGGTTAAACCGCTGGCGTGAACGCGCGAAAAAGTGATGATAGTTCAGCACCCACCGACCACCTACCGAATATCGCTCCCAGTGGAGATCATACCTGTGTCGATTGCTCCTGTTGAAAAAGACATCGCTGAAGACGATGCCATGCGCCCCGAGTTCCCTCAGGAAACTCAGCTCATGGACGATGACGACGATCCGGCTCCCGTGCGGAAAAAAGGCAAGCGCCGCAGCACGACGCACCTGAAAGCCGTCCCGGAAACACTGGAACTGCGTGAGAAGGTCAAAGCGGCTGCCGAAGAATATGCTCGAAACCTTGACCGTTGCCGCGCGTTTACGCGCAATGAACTGGAACACCACGGCCGCGCGCTGCTGGACCAGATGGGGCTGCCGGAAAAATTTCTTGGCTTCTCGATGGTGATGGTCGGCAATTTTTTCTGGAAGCAGCAGTTCCTGGCGATTCCGTTCAACCGCCGCATGCTGTTGCTGCCGCATTGTTTGAAACACGCCGAAGGTTGCCCGGCGGAATACACGCAGTTTGGGCTCGACTGCGAACGCTGCGGAGCGTGCTCAATCGCCGACTATAAAGTGCGAGCCGAACAGCTTGGCTACAAGGTGCTTGTGGCAGAAGGCTCGCCGGTGGTTCTGAAAATCATCGTCTCCGGCTACATCGACGGCATCCTTGGCGTTGCCTGCCTGAACGTGCTGGAAAAAGCCATCGACAAAGTCCTGATCGCAGGCGTGCCCTCGTACGCCGTGCCGCTGCATTCCGGAGATTGCCTCAATACAACGCTTGACGATATCTGGGTCTGGGATGTACTCGACAAGTATGAACCAATGCCGGAAAAACCAACGACAAGCTATGTGCCGCTCATGCGCGCCTCGGCGAAGATGTTTGAATCTGACTTTGATCGCCTGCTCCCGCGCGTGCGCACGAAAGACGAATCTCGCCGCGAGTCGCCCGTCGCGTTCACCGAGAACATCGCGTACGACTGGCTCAGCAAAGGCGGCAAACGTTTTCGTCCGTTCATTACGCTGGCCGCCTGGCAAGCGGCGTCCGGCAAAGACTCGTTGAACATCGGCGACAAAACGCCGGAGATTCCCGATGCCGTCGCGCGCGTCGCGATGGCGATTGAGGCGTTTCACAAAGCGTCGCTGGTTCACGACGACATTCAGGACGACGATCAGTATCGATACGGCCGTGAAACTTTGCATCGTCAGCATGGAGCCAGTCATGCGATTAACATCGGTGACTATCTGATCGGGCTGGGTTATCGTTTAATCCATGCGGCTCGGGATTTAAGTCCGGAGATCGCGATCGATGTGCTCAACAGCATGTCGACTGCTCACATCCGGCTGTGCGACGGTCAGGGCGCAGAGATGGCGTTTCAGAAGTCACCGGACTGGAATCTGACGCCGCTGGATGCCCTGCAGATTTATTCGCTGAAGACATCACCTGCGTTTGAAGCGGCTTTGTACGCCGGCTTGCGAATGGCCAGCCATCCGCTGGCACAGACGGATCTTGTGCCGCAGTTCTGTCGTCATGTGGGAGTTGCATTTCAGGTTCTGAACGACCTGAAAGACTGGACCGGCGATACGGACAACAAACTGGTGGCCGGTCAGGATGCTTTGGCACTGCGTCCGACGGTGCTGTTGGCTTTGGCGCTGAAGGATGCGAATGAGCAGCAAAAAGCCGATCTGAAAGAAATCCTCGCCGAAACTTCAGACGGGTCATTGAACCACAGGCGCATCGACCGGCTGCGGGAAATTTTCAGAACATGTGACGTTTTCGAAAAAGCCGAATTCTTTGTTGAGCGGTCTCGGGAAAAGGCCGAGGCATTGGTCGCGGACGTTGAAGATGAAAAGATCCGGGATCTGCTTCAGTTCTTTATTGAAACGGTCCTGGCGAGAGAGCTGCCTCCAACACCGCTGGAAGAAATGGGCACGGTCGTCGTACCGCTCGGCAGCCGTTCACTGTCACCTGCATTGCCGATGATTTCAGCGCCAGTGGAATTACGAATTCCAGAATTGAGCGCGAGATAGTGGCTGGAGTACAGCTGGCACTCCAGTGAACACAAGTTTGGGCCTTTGTATTCATGCGAACTCTTATCAAAGTTGTGATCATCCTCACAGTGCTTGGAGCATTGGGCTATTTTGGAACTGTTGCGGGTCTGGCTTGGCTGGCGGAACGCAACAAGCCGCGATTCCGGGTGGCCAGCGTGGAACGGGGCGACCTGCGAATCACGGTCAATGCCGCCGGTCAACTGGAACCGACACTGTCTGTGAAAATCGGCAGTTTCGTTTCCGGTCCGATTCTGGAATTGCTCGCGGACCACAATGATGAAGTCAAGGCTGATCAGTTGCTGGCAAGGATCGACCCTCGAATTTACATTGCTTCCGTACAACGCGACGAAGCCGCGTTGGGAGCCCGTCTAGGGGACGTCGCCCGGGTGCAGGCAGAGTTGCAGCGGGCGCGTAACGATGAAAAACGTTCCGCCGCGCTGAAGGCCGAGAACGAAGACTTTATTTCTCAGGCCGAACTGGATCAGTTCCGTTTCGCCCGGATGTCGCTGGAAGCCCAGTTGATCATAGCTGATGCCTCGGTCAAGCAGGCCCAGGCCAATCTGGATAATTCAAATGCCAATCTGGGCTACACTGAGATCAAGTCTCCGGTGGATGGAACCGTGATCGAACGCAAGATCGAACAGGGGCAAACTCTCGCCTCGCAGTTTCAGGCACCGGAATTGTTCGTGATTGCCCCGCGCATGCGGGAAGAAATGCTGATCCGGGCGTTGATTGACGAAGCTGACATTGGCCTGATTCGCGATGCAAAGGATTCAGAGCAGCCGGTCTATTTTTCTGTCGATGCTTATCCGGAAAAAGTCTTTACGGGGGCGAAAGTTCAACAAATCCGCCTGAGTTTCACGACGACACAGAACGTGGTGACATACCCAGTTATCGTCTCAACCGCCAACCCCGATCTGAAACTGTTACCGGGGATGACGGCGAATCTGACATTTCAGATCAGTTTGCTCAAAGATATCCTGAAGGTTCCGAATGCCGCTCTGCGCTATTTTCCTGAAAAGACGCTGGTCCGCGACGAAGACCAGAAACTGCTGGAACTGAATCTGGCCCCTGAGCCATCCGAAGATTCGGCAACCAGTTCTGAAACGCCGCCAGTGGACGACAAGGCCATGGCGACCATTGCGTCGAGCAAGCGGATTGTGTGGATTCAGGAAACACTGGCGGATCGCTCAAGTGCTGCGGACGGAAACACATCCGACACCAGCTCAACTCAATCGTCCGCTTCAGTGATCGATCCATCAAAGGCTCTGACCGGCAAGCTGCGTGCAGTCAAGATCGAAATCGGCGACAGCGACTACCAATTTACACACGTCGTGACGGGTGATCTGAAGCTCGGTGACGAAGTGATCGTGGGCGTCAAACCACCGGGGGCTCCATGAGTTTTCTGCTGACGATCGCTGTCGCCGTCCGAGCCCTGCTGCGAAACAAGATGCGTGCGTCGCTCACGGTGCTGGGCATCGTAATCGGAATCTCTGCCGTCACGACGATGGTCTCGGTCGGCACCAGTGCCGGACAGTTGCTGCAGGACCAGTTGCAGACGATCGGAACCAACTTCATCGTGGTACAGCCGTCGTTTGAAAAGCGCCGCGGAGTCCAGACCGGTGGCCTGCCTTCCCTGACAGACGATGACGCACAGGCCATCGGTCGTGAATGTCCGTCAGTGCTGGCGTATTCGCCGCTGGTGTTCGGCATGAAACCGGTCGTGCGTGGCAATACGAATATGCAGCCCAAAGAAATGTGGGGCGTCGGTGTCGATTATCTGCGCGTCCGCACATGGGATATCGAAGCCGGCGGTTTCTTCACCGAGCGTGACGAACGAGCGGGCAATTGCGTGTGCGTCATCGGGTACACTGTCGTGCGTGAATTGTTTCCCGCAGACAACCCGATCGGACAACAACTGCGAATCGGCAATATCCCGTTTACCGTGGTGGGCGTGCTTGGGAAGAAGGGCGCGTCGCTGACCGGCGATGATCAGGACAACGTGATGTTGATGCCGTACTCGACCGTCCTGAAGCGCCTGCAGGGATCATCCTTCAGTAATGTCAGCGCGATCCTTGTCGGAGCCCGCGCACCGGATCTGATCGACACGGCCAAGGCGGAGATTCAGCAACTGTTGATGGATCGCCACAATATTCCGATCGGACAGAAACCGGATTTCGAAGTCGTCACGAGTGCTCAACTGTCAGAACTGTTCGGCAGGATCACCGGAATCATGACGGCATTGCTGGCGTCGATTGCCGGGATTTCGCTGTTGGTCGGCGGAGTCGGCATCATGAACATCATGCTGGTTTCCGTCACAGAGCGTACGCGGGAAATCGGCATCCGCATGGCCGTCGGTGCCCGAGGCCGCGACATCATGGTTCAGTTTCTGATTGAATCTGTCGTGCTGAGCTGCTTCGGCGGCGCGATCGGTCTGGCCGTAGGAATCAGTGCGTCCGTCGGCATTACCTCGCTCATCAATTCGATCAGCAGCGGAGCCGACTGGCCGGTCGTCGTTTCGATCCCCGCCGGCATCGTCGCCATGGTCTTCGCCGCCGTCGTCGGCCTGGTCTTCGGACTCTACCCCGCCTGGCGCGCCAGCCGCCTCGACCCCATCGACGCGCTGCGATATGAATAAGGACCGCACGGGAAAAACTGATTTCCGGCTTTTGCGGGTAAACGCAATCCAACCTCGAACAGATGCGTGCGACGTGTTGTCATTGCCGGGATCGCCTCAACCCGCAGGAATTATGAAATGTTCCTTTGTCCGCCGACGGAGCGGCGGACCTACGTAGGCGAGCCGCTCCGTCGGCTCGCACCAGACACGGCGGCGAAGCCATTGATGCGGCAGAAGAGATTCGATTGCGGGCGAAGCACCCCAGCCGCCGGAGAACAGGATCGCATCGAAGTCATCCGCTTTGACATCCTTCAGAGCCAGATCCGGCTCGACGGCACCGCCGCCCGGTGCTTCACCTCAGTCACTTGTAGCATTCTGGCCCCCTTCGAACTCGCGTCGATGGAGCCCAGGTCTGGAAACCAGAACGCCTAAGGCGAGCGGGGTACGTAAGTGCCCTGATTTTCGCGTCATCTGGAACAAATCAGGGGATTAACGGTTCAACGACAAACAAAGTGCGCGGCAGCCGCAGGATGACTTCAGCGACACGGCAATCCTGAGTCGTGTGTAGAGACCTGATGCGCAGCTGTGGAATATTTGCTCTGGGGTTCGTCCCAAAGGGGCGACGGAATCCAGCCTGGGCCAACGGCCCAGGAAATCGGCATCGTGATCAGAAACGCCCTGAAAGGGCATTGCGGCGCTGCTTTCCACGGCGCAGGCGACGCTGCGGCAGATCTTCCCGCGCGAGGAACAGGGAATGGTGCAGGCCATCTTCATGCTCGGCATCATCGTCGCGCCGACCCTCGGGCCGACGCTCGGCGGATGGA
>JANOUN010000151.1:0-3197 GCA_031416875.1 Planctomycetota bacterium
GCGAGGCACCAGTCAGGAAAAAACGATCCTGGTGGTGATCGGATTCGAATTTCCTGACTCTACCGGATTCTATGTGCTGGATGTTTGAACCACGAATCGACACGACTAAACCCAGCGCGGGCTTCGCCCGCAACCCATCGCTGAAGTTGAGACACAAGAACAGCGTTGTCATTCACGCACGAACACACGCAGCAGAAAAAAGGCCGGCAGAAAAATGAATTGCAGTAAGACCTGCAGTCATGGCCTGTATTTTTCTGCCGATCATTTTTCTGCGAGAACTGACTTCTGCAAACTGACGTCTGAAAATCTTCGCGGGACAACAAGAATTCAACTGTTAGTAGTACGAATTGTTAAGCATGCCATTCGTGTCTATTTGTGTTCATTCGTGGTTCCCGGTCTGGAAACCTCGCTTCAATTGGCGAACACATAGAAAACGGTACAGTCAGCGAATTTCATGTGTCGATGGTTGCTGTTTTACACGGAGCAGTACACGGCATTTGCCGCGACGATCCCGGCACCAGGAGCGGGTCGGATACCCTGGCGATTGAGACATTGTTCCAGTGCCGCCAGAAACAGCAGGACGTTCGACTTCGTTGCGGCTTCACCCATCAGTCCGATGCGCCAGGTTTTCCCTTTCATCGGTCCCAGGCCGCCGCCAATTTCAATTCCGAATTCGTTGAGCAACTGACTCCGGACGGAGGCATCGTCCGCTCCATCCGGGATCAGGACAGAATTGAGCATCGGCAGTGAATTCTCGGCAGCGACCGAATAACGAATTCCCATCGCCTCCAATCCCGATTTCAATGCCGTGTGATGCAGCTGATGCCGGGCAAACCGAGCTGTCAGACCTTCCTGCAGCACGAGCCGCAGCGCCTGATGCAACGCGTAATTCATATTGATCGGCGCCGTGTGGTGATACGCTCGATTGCTGCCCCAGTAATTTCGCAGCAACCCGATATCCAGATACCAGCTGGAAACCTTTTTCTTTCTCTGATCCATCACTTCCAGAGCCCTTGGACCAAACGTCACGGGCGCAAGTCCGGGAGGGCAACCCAGACATTTCTGAGACCCGCTGTAAGCTGCGTCGATCCCCAGTCTGTCGATTTCCACCGGAATGCCGGCCAGCGAAGTCACGCAGTCCACCACGAACAGGGCTCCGGCGTTGTGCACAATCTTTGCAATCTCATCGAGCGGTTGCCTGGCTCCGGTTGAGGTCTCGGCATGGACGATACCCACGACTTTGGGCCGCGTTCTGGCGACCGCTGCCGCCACTTCTTCCGGAGTGAAGACTTCTCCGAAAGGACGTTCCATCTTCGTCACTTCCGCGCCCACTCGTTCCGCAACATCGGCCATCCGGCCTCCGAAAACACCGTTGACACCCACGAGCATCCGATCGCCCGGTTCGATCAGATTAACGACGCACGTTTCCATTCCCGCGCTGCCGGTGCCGCTGATGGCCATGGTCATCTGGTTCGCTGTCTGAAACACTTCACGCAGCATGGACTGCACTTCGTCCATGACTTTCAGAAAATACGGATCCAGATGCCCGACTGTCGGAGCCGCCAGCGCGGCCAGCACGCTGGGATGAATATCGCTGGGACCGGGCCCCATCAGAACACGTTGCGGGGGTGAAATCTGTGAGACGTGCATCGAAATATTGCCTTAGGACAAATCATGAATTCGCGTGGAATCGCCAACTGGCGTTATGAAGCCGTAAAATACGAGTGAACCGGTCTCTTGTCACGGCAGTAAGTTCTCTATTTGAATGAATCACGTTTGAGAGGGAAACTGCGTAATTACCCGACTGCTGCGTGGTTGAAACGCACTGCGCTTCCCGTTCAGAAAAGAATAGTCCGTACGAACGGAACAGAATCACGGAGAACATTGATGCAACATGCCGTTCAGCCGGCAAGTCAGCTGAAAATCCTTCGATGCGGGTCTCACGGGTTCAGTTGATGGAATTCTGTGTGTGCCGAAGTCCAGCGTTTTTGGGGATTCAAGGCACCGATCAACGATAACGGCCGCCCATCACGTGTTGCATCACCATTCAATGAAACACATGTCCGCTATGAATGACATTGACTTTTCAAAATACTCCCGTTTGCCTTCTCTGCCGACCGTCGCGATTGAGGCCGTGAAGTTATTTCACAATCTGAACAGTTCCAATGAAGCGTTAATCTCGATTGTGCGTAAGGATCCGGCGATCGTGGTCCGGTTGCTCAAAGCAGCGAATTCATCGCGCTACGGCAGTCGAAGTGAAGTGACGGACCTGATGCGTGCGGTCAATATGCTGGGTCGGACCACCACAGCTTCACTGGTGTTAAGTTTTTCGCTCGCCCGGCAATCGATGGAGTCCACCGGCTATCTTGAGTACTTTCGGAAATTCTGGCTGCGAAGTTTTGTGCAGGCTTCCGCTGCCGAAGTTCTGGCCTGGCAGTTCAGATCAGTCGCGTTCCGAGGAGACTGCTATACCATCAATCTACTTTCCGGACTGGGTAAACTGGCGCTGCTGCGAGCCGAACCCGAGAAGTACGTTCAGATCCTGAAGTCAGCTGCAGAAAAAAATGCTCCCCTGACACGCATCGAGCAGGAGGTGCTGGGATTTACACATTGCACTCTTTCGTCTGTCCTGCTCAAGCAGATGGGTTTGCCGGAACGGTGTCACAATGCGATCCGGGCGATCAGTGATCCGTCGGTTACGGATGCTGAAGCAGATGCAGAATCAAGTCCGCTGGTACGAGTCACCCGAATTGCTGATGCAGTAGCCAGCCTGATTTGTGATGACGCGGCGGCCGTCGCAGTCGTCGTACTCCGTGAGGCCATGGAAAAGATCAAACTTCCACACGAGTTCTCGGCTGAAGAACTCATTGATCAGGTGAAATGTCGAATTGAAGCCTCGACAGAAATGTTCGACATCGACCCGCCAAAGATGCCGACTGCCAGCGACGTGTTGCAGGATGCGCTCGATCAATTGTCTCGTTATGCCATGATGGTCAATGACGTCGATCAGCATGCTGCCGTACCCTCAGAACTGCTTGAAGAAAACGGTCGGCTCAAGCGACGGGTGGCCGATCTGCTGCAGGTTTCGCGGATGGATGCACTCACCGGCGTCTGCAACCGGGCTTACTTTGTGCAAAGACTGCACGAACAAATTGCGCTGCATCGCATTCGCGGCCAGGCCATCGGACTCGCCGTCG
>JANOUN010000152.1:0-3595 GCA_031416875.1 Planctomycetota bacterium
TGTCTTGCTGTCAAATTCAGTGGCTGCTTCTGCAGACATTGCCAACACCTTTCTCTTTCGGAAACACGCTTTTCGTTAACAACAAATCACATCAGCAGAACACCAAGCCGCTGAATCACTCAGAAGTTTCTCGCTCAGACAGCGTCTTCAACTGGCCAGCTAACTGACCACCTGAACTCTGCAGACAACCAGCCAACTGCCTTCCGGGAGCCAGCATCAAGCCTGCAATCTGACCGATCGTTTCGACACGGCCGGCACTTTTACTGAGACTATCGACAGCAGCCGCATTGAGGGCCTGACCCTCAACACTGCCGCCTTTGATTTCAAGTTTCGGGATCTCTTTCGCGTAATTTGCAACCGCTTTGGACAACGCCACGACGTCATCACCGCCCCACAACAACGTCGAAGGCCCCGCCAGAATCGTTTCCAGCCCTTCGATACCCTTTTTCTTCAACGCATTGACCGCGACGGAGTTTTTGACCGTCAAGGCTTTGATTTGAACTTTGCGAAGTCCCAGCCGCCAGCGATTCGCTGAGATGGCATCCATTTTTGAGCAATCGACGACGATGAAATCCTTCGCATCCCCAATCCGCGACTGGATATCCGCAATCACCATGTCTTTAACGTGACGACCCATTGCTGACCACTCACCACAAAAACAAATTCATTGAAACCAGAACCCGCGATACTCAGTTTAGACGGCTACCAGAATCGCAGGCATCATCGTTGCTGAAACAACCACTCCGCGAACGTAGACACCCTTTGAAGCGTTCGGCTTCAAACTTCGAATAAAGCTCAGCAGCGATTCGATATTCTCTGTCAACTTGTCTGCATCGAATGACATTCGCCCCACAACGCAGTGCACATTGGAGCCGTTGTCCACGCGAAACTCGACTTTGCCAGCCTTGTACTCGCGAACTGCCGTGGCAACATCCTGAGTCACCGTACCGGCACGCGGACTCGGCATCAACCCACGCGGGCCGAGCACGCGACCCAGCGGGCCAACCACTCCCATCATGTCGGGAGTCGCGATCGCGACGTCGAATTCCAGCCAGCCGTCCTTAATCTTGTCAGCCAGCTCTTTACCACCAACGATATCTGCACCGGCAGCCTGCGCAATCTTGACATTTTCGCCCTGAGCGAAAACGATTACACGCTGCGACTTACCAATCCCATGCGGCAACACAATTGAGCCACGCACAATCTGATCAGCCTGTCGCGGGTCCACACCCAGTCGCACGGCGATCTCAACCGTCTGGTCAAATCCAATCCGCTTGATGGCCTTGGGCATTGATTCTTCAAGACTCTTTAACGCTTTGACCGCCTCCGGCAACCCCAGCACACCTAGCCCGGCCGCCTTCTTGGACAGAGCCTTCATTCGCTTCGACTGACCTGCCATTTTTCACACCCGATTCTGTCAACCACGACCAATTAAGAAAGAGACATCCATACACGTCGGGAACTAATCAATCACTTCAATTCCCATGCTGCGAGCTGTCCCGGCAATCATCTTGCGAGCCTGCTCAAGCGAGGATGCATTCAAATCTTCATACTTCTGCTTTGCGATCTGCTCCAATTGAGCCGTCGTCACACTGCCCACCTTGGTCCTGAGTGGATTTCCGGAGCCTTTAGCCACCCCGGCAACCTTCTTCAGCAGCACTGCCGCCGGAGGACTTTTCAACACAAACTCAAACGTACGATCGTTGTAAACTGTGATGACGCACGGAATCGTGATGCCCATCATATCGCGAGTTCGCTCATTGAACTGCTGAACGAACTGCCCGATGTTGACGCCATGCGGACCAAGCGCAGTTCCAACGGGCGGGGCTGGAGTTGCCTGACCACCTGTCACCTGCACTTTAATCTGCGCCGTAACCGCACGCTTCTTACCCATGACCGATCAACCCAGCTCGCTAAACAAAACAACAAACAAAACACCAACACAAAATGTCATCACTAAATTGACTCGACCTGCCAATGATCCAGCTCAACCGGCGTCGATCGGCCAAAAATCTCGATCAGGACCGAAACCTTGCCGTTATGCTCATCCACACCTTCGATGGTTCCTTCGAAATTCTCGAAAGTCCCCTCGCGAATTTTAACTACATCACCGGATGAAAACTGAATTCGCACTTTCGGTGCCGCAGTGGCCTGCGCCTCAGCCCGACCCAGCATTCGATCCACTTCATGCTGCTCCATTGGCATCGGCTTACCAGCCGCACCCGCGAAGTCACCCACACCGCCAGTATCGCGAACCAAATACCACGTATCATCGTTCAGAACCATCTGAATCATGATATAGCCGGGAAACAGCTTCCGATCATGCTCTTTCGGTGCCCCGCCGCGGGTGTCAACAACCTTCTCCGAAGGAATCACAATCTCGCCAAAGAATTCTTCCAAACCCTCCAGCTTGACTTTCTTCAACAGAGCTTCGCGAATTGTACGCTCACGGTTTGTCTGGACCTTTAACACGAACCAGAGCATATCGCCGGCCGCAGAATTAGTACTTACTGCGTCTTTGGCCATGAACAATAATCTCCCGCACAATTCCGGCAAAAAAATCGAAACCGCGTATCCTGATCACTGGAAAGTCAAATTGCAACCGCTGGGCCAATCCGTTTGAAAAGTTGGCAACAAACAACAAATCAACTCTTTGTGTCGTATTCCGTAAATCCGATGAAGCTGAACAGCCAGGTCCAGAGCAAATCGATCAGGAACAGAAACAACCCAAGAAAAAACATGGTACACAGGACCACAACCGTCGCTTGCAGGACTTCCTGCCGCCCCGGCCAGGTGACCTTCTCCAATTCCGATTCTACGGAAACAAGAAAATCGGCAAACCGAGGATAATTCACGACTCGAAAAGCCACCCAGCAACAGATCAGCCACAGGGCGACCGGAACACCCACCTGTATACTCTTCGCATAAGACATCAGAGGACCGTTCGAGAGTGTAATGCACCCGAACGCGGCCACGACAACAATTGCAAAAAACGTAAACTGGCGAACCATCCGCCCCTGATTTGACTTATGAATGCCAAATCGGAACATTTCTGGAAGCAGTGAGGCACCTGCACTCTTGCTCGACATCTGTCACTCAACAAAAAACTGAACCAGAAGAAAACCCACAGACGACAACCAATGACGGTCAACACCAAAGCACGGGCGGAGGGAGTCGAACCCCCAACCGCCGGATTTGGAATCCGGTGCTCTGCCAATTGAGCTACACCCGTTTAACCCGTGGCGACCACATCGCCCTACTTCTTGCGCGATTCTTTATGGAGCGTATGCTTCCGAAGTTTTGGGCAATACTTCATCAGCTCTAACCGCTCCGTTCCGCGAGTCTCCTTGATCACGCGGTAGTTCCGCTGTCCGGACTCCGTGCATTCAAGCCACACATACTCACGCATGACACCAAACCTTCTTACCAGAAACCTGAAACTAATCACGAACCAACGCGGCTCAAAAAGCAAAACTGCCTGCCGACACAACCGCCGGCAGGCAGCCAGAATTCATCAACGCTGAAGACTACTTCAGGATCTTGGTCACAACGCCGGAACCGACCGTTTTACCGCCTTCGCGGATAGCGAATCGGC
>JANOUN010000153.1:0-7087 GCA_031416875.1 Planctomycetota bacterium
TGGTGGTTTTGAAAACGGCTCGAATTCATGAAGATGATCGTGTCTGGTTTGGGCGCTGGTTGCGGCGGTATGCCGTTTTTCTGCATCAGCCAGAGACTGCTTCTCTGACTCTTTCTCCAGACAGCGTCAAACAGTTTTGTCACACACTCCTGGCTCGACAGAGTTTGGAAAAGGGGTCAGGAACCAATAGCCAAATGGCCCGCAGGGTGCTGCGCACTATTGGTTCCTGACCCCTTTTCCAAAAGGAACGGGAGTCAGCATCATCGCGGGTCTGAGTGTGTCGGGCTCAAACTCGTGCGGTGACTTTCACAACATCCCACAGGAATGCAAGTCACTGTGCGGCAGGACATGTCCGACCGACTTGGAAATAGTTTTGCAAATTATCCGGCGACGATCGTGTTTCGCTGACAGCGACATTAATCTTGAAGTGCAGCAACCCATTGTAATTCCGGCAGCAGTCGCTGGATCTCAGCCTGCAGGTCGGCATTTTGCAGGACGATCGAAGCAATGGCGGCCAGTGCGCTGCGGCGTTCTGGTGTCCGGACGGATCTGACGGCCACGGCGAGGACCGGGAGGAGTGCTGCCGCTCGCGCGGGGCGTTGAAGAATCGCGGTCTGCATTTGCGAGATGGCTTTCAGTTTCGTCCGGCCACCGCGATGCACTCCCAGAATCACGGCGCACCAGACGGAGGCGAGCGCATCGGTTTCCGCTTCCGGCAGACTGGTGCGGCGGTGGAGGCAATCCACGACGCGCAGGCGGACATCGTCGAACGGAGTTTCGATCAGCCTGGCCCAGAGAGCAGCATCGTGATGCCCGCGCGAGGCTGGTCGTTCCAGCCAGTCCATGGACGCAGAACGCGTGGCTGGCGAAAGAGCATCGAAGAACTCGATGACGTCGTCGGTCTGATACAGACTGCTGTCGAGAACCGTCAGAGCCCATGTCGTGATCTCATCGGCCATGGCTTCGCAGCGCATGCGACTCAGCGACACAAGTTCCGCGACTGACAGCGGTCGTTCGGCGTGTCGAGTCGTCAGCAGGCGGAAGCCGAACTCTGCGACAGATACCGGGCGGGCGGATGTCAGCTGAACCAGTTGCGGCGTGTCGAGTCTTGCGGCGGATACGTGTTTTGTCATCGCGGCACAGATCATTGGCAGCAGGGAATGGTCGCATTGCTCAATCAGTTCCAGCCATGCGGTTACGGGGAGACTTGCCAGAGCCTGATGCTGTGCAAACACATCCGAAGCGAACTGGTGCACGCGCGGGTCGGTGTGAGACAACAGGCGGAACAGCAACCTGATGTCCATACGATGTGTCGCTTCGCGGTGGTCACGCTGCAGTAGTTCGATCGCCCAGACGCGGGCGAGCGCACTGTTCGCCATTGTGACAATCTGCAGCAGGTGATCGGCGGCACTCGGGCGCTGCCAGAGTTCGGGCTGGTACGGAGCGGCGGAAAGATTGGCAAGTGAATTACCACGCTGCAGATTTGCATGCGCGGCACCAAACCTGAGCATGTCACTGTGAAAGTAGCAGACGTGCATCAGGGACCAGTTGTCGAGAATGTTTTCGCCGACTGCGAAGTTGTCGTCGCGGTATTGAATGACGGCAGTGGTCATCGCGGCAAGGTAGGCGTCGGCATCGCGGTAACTCAGCCAGCGAAAGAATCGCCAGACTCGTCGCCGCAGATGACTTCGGGTGCGCTGACTGAAAAGTCGATTCTCTTTCCGGTTCAGTCGATCGGGCAGAGGGACTGTACGTCTGAACTTGCCGATACCCCATTCACGGGTGCGGCCGGTCTCATTCTGAATCGTCTTGTTGGGTTTGGCAAACAACTGTTCTTCGCGAATGATTTCCGGGGTTTGTCGATTCCACCACGAGCGCGTGATTCGGCTGCGGCGTACGAACCGGTCAAATGCGACCATCAGGTGTGCCAGCAGTTCATGATCACCGGCGGCGTGAAGATGTCTGCTCAGGCGCTTGAGGACAACCTCGTGACCCGGCAGATTCAGCGCGCGGGAAAGATACAGAATCAACATCCGTCTGGCCCACAAACGCGGATCGGCCAGCCACCGCTGCAGAAAGCTCGCGAGGAACTCCGGAGTGCTGCAACGGACCCATTCGTCCAGAAACCGGTCGTCCGCGGCGGCGAAGCATTCTTCAAGCATCAGACGGGAACGGGAGTCCTGTGTGCTCACGGATCAGCCTCAGCGGCAACGGAAAGGGCGTGCAATGCGGTTCCTGCGGTCCCGGCAGGAGGCATTACAGGGACGCAGGGGCAACAATTCAAGGCCAGAGGGCGACTCAGAATGGTTGTGTTGCTTTTCAGAGAGGGGTTGCGTCGTAATACTTCCGACTCAGCGTGCAGAGCATACCAACACTTTCCGGGTCACACTTCAGCAGAGGACATTGAGAAATGAGTCAGGGGAAGCCCACTGACGTAACGGTCAAAGAGGTCAAGGTCTCATTTGAACCGGTTCAGTACCGAACACCTTTAAAGTTCGGAGGTCGTGTTGTCAGTTCGTCATATCTGATCAACGCGGACGTCACCGTGGAGGCGCGAAACGGCAAACATGCGACGGGTCACGGCAGTATGCCGGTGGGGAACGTTTGGGCATGGCCTTCGGCAACTCTGGAACCCGATCAGACGGAAGCGCTGATGAAGGCGTTTGCGGAAGAAGTCGTGGAACTGTTCAATTCTTATCCTGGTTACGGCCATCCGCTGGAAATCGAGTTTGAAGTCTCATCTGAGTATGACCATCAGGCTCATCGGGTTCCGGAAGGTGTGGGCGTTCACGAAACACTGCCGCCGCTGGCACAGTTGGTTGCCGCCAGTCCCATTGATGCCGCATTGCATGATGCTTACGGTCGCATGTTGAAGCTGAATAGTTTCAATACGCTGTCGAAAGAATTCTGCAGCCGCGACCTGAGCGAGTTTCTGGACGAACAGTTTGCCGGTGAGTATCTCGATAAATACACGCTGCGGGAACCTGTGGCTTCGCTGCCCTTGTATCACCTCATCGGTGCGCTGGATCCGCTGACAGAGGCGGAAGTCAAAGATCGTCCCGCCGACAAGTTGCCGGTGACGCTGGGGGAATGGATTCAAGCCGATTCATTGACACATCTGAAGATCAAACTGGCCGGTGATCAGCTGGACTGGGATGTCGATCGTGTGCTGGCGATCGAAAAAGTGACGGCGACCGTTCAGGCGGCACGCGGCTGTGCCGCGTGGTACTATTCGTGTGATTTCAACGAAAAATGTGCGTCCGCAGATTACGTGCTTGAATTCCTGAATCGCGTCAAGAAAGCATCGAAAGCGGCGTTCGAGAGGATTCAGTACATCGAACAGCCGACGAGCCGTCATCTGGATGCCGCGAACGCCCCGCAGATGCACGCCGTCGCTGCGATCAAGCCGGTGGTGATTGATGAGGCATTGATTTCTTACGAGTCCCTGCTGCTGGCGCGGGAGCAGGGTTATTCAGGCATTGCGTTGAAGGCGTGCAAGGGTCAGTCTGAATCGCTGCTGATGGCGGCTGCGGCGCAGAAGTTCGGCATGTTTCTGTGTGTTCAGGATCTGACGTGCCCTGGCGCATCATTCCTGCATTCGTGCAGTCTGGCCGCGCGGATTCCAGGTGTGGCGGCCATCGAAGGCAATGCGCGACAGTACTGCCCGGCGGCGAATGCAAAATGGGCGAGGAAGATACCCACAGTGTTCACCGTCAAAGGCGGCACAATTGACACAAGTCGGCTGGCGGGACCGGGCCTGGGATTTCAATAGCGCGAAATCGTGGTTCTCACTGTAATATTGCGGGTCGGATTCGTGGGATCGGAAGGTGGGACAACTTTCGGTCTGTAGCGAACCTGTCATCCAGTCCGAAGGATTCTGCAAACCGGCAGATTTCGGGAGTTTGCCTGCTGGAGTTCACTTTTCCCTGACAGCTACGATGGTTGATGTGACGACAATCCTTGTTCAGGGCTTTTCCGCGCGCAGTGCGGGAAAAGCTGACAGGCTGGTATTTCGAATTGGCGACGGACTGCTGGATTCTGGCGGATGGGACGATCATGACTACGTTGCAACGCACTCTGGCATTACTTGCCCTTCTCATCTCGGGCACGGCTGGCATGGCTGCTGATGAACCCCCGGCCGCTGCCCCGCTGCCCAATGAGCCAGCGGCGGATGCCCCAGTAACTGACGCGGTCGCCGTACCGCCGCTCGTCCAGCTCTGGGAAACGCAGGCCATCCTGAATGTGGAGCGGGATGTTGTGGCCCATATTGTGAACGACGAAGATGTCGTCTATGTGCAGTCCACAGCCGGAATTGTCACGGCGCTGAACGCCGAGACTGGTCGTGAAATGTGGACAGCGCAGGTCGGCCGAACCGATGAAGTCGCGATGCCGGCATCGTCGAATGCCAGCATCGTGATGATTGTTGCCGGGCCTGCGTTGTACGCGCTGGATAAGTTTTCCGGCAAGGAATTGTTTTCTTATCGACTTCCGAGTCAGCCTTCGGCCGGGCCTGTGATCACGGAAGGCAGCTTCTTTATTCCTTTGGCAGACAACTCGCTCTGTACGTGTGCCTTAAAAACGCTGCAGTATCTGGAACGTTATAACAAACTCCCACCGGGGATTGGACAGGCGATTGCCTGGCGGTTTGTCACGGGAGAAGTGATCAAGCAAGCGCCCGTGGCCGGCTCCAGCCGTGTCGGCTTTGTGACGGAGAATGGCAATATCTTTGTCGTTGATATCAGTGGAGGTCAGGCTGGCAGATCAAAGTTTCAGTTTCTGATGCAGAGTCCCCCGACAGCGCCGCTGACACTCGTCACGCGCGATCAGGAATACCTCCTGGCGGCGGCCAATAACCGGCTGTTCTGCATCGGTATGAATACGAACGGAAGAATGCAGTGGACGTTCCCTTTGGGGCAACGGGTTTCCGAACCAGTCACCGTCATTGGTCAGGATGTTTACATCGTCGGTGACGACGGTGAACTCCTTGGGCTGGGACTCAAGTCCGGTTTGCCGCTGCAGACAGCCAATGACCAGCCCTTCGCATTGACCGACGTGGAAGTGCTCGTGAGCGTGACGGAAAAGGCCGTTTACGTCCTCGATTCTGCCGGTCGACTGGTCACCGTGAATCGTAAGACTGGCCAGGTCGTTGCGAAAGAACAGCATCGCGACCTTTCCATACCGATCCGCAACTCAGTCACAGATCGCGTGTACCTCAGCAGCACGTCCGGTCGTGTTGTCTGCATGAAGGAATCGGGGATCGACTTCCCGATCTATCATCAGAACCCCCAGCGCAGCCCCATCATGCCGGAAGTTGCTGAACCGGCCCCGGCTGAGGCGGCTGCGGATGCCGGTGCTGAGAACAAGTAACGCGGGCTTCGCCGGCAACCCGGTGTGCCCCATGATTCGCCTGTGTTGGTTTATGCCGCGTACGGTTGAGGATGGCACATTCGTTTAACCGCGTGGGCAACGCGCCGCGCTTCGTATTTCAAATCTCAAATTTCAAATACAACAATCGCGGCCCGCTGGGCACGCGGTTAAACGAGCCAATGCCAACCGCGTGCGGTATAGTCACTGCCCGATTGTGGTTCATGTCGTCTTTGGCTCGTCCGATTCGTGTCCGATTCGTGTCCATTCGTGGTAAAACACCGCCTGCCGCACAAGTCCGTTCCGAAACTCCACGGATGTGCGGTATGACCGTCATTCGATCGATGGATTTTTTGACCCTCTTCAGCATCGGTTTTTGAATTCGCAATGAGCAACTCTCATCCCAAGCGCGCCCTTGTCAGTGTCAGCGATAAAACAGGTCTGGAATCCTTTGTGCGTGGACTCACGGAACTGGGGTTTGAGATTCTTTCGACCGGAGGCACGCGTAAATTTCTGGAACAGGCCGGAATTCCGGTGATTGATGTGACCAGCTATACGGGCTTTCCTGAAATCATGGATGGTCGCGTCAAAACGCTGCACCCCAAAGTTCACGGCGCGATTCTGGGGCGTCCAGCGCTGGCATCTGACGCAGCGGCCATTGAAGCCCACGGGATTGTTCCGTTTCAACTGGTCGTCGTGAATCTGTACCCGTTTCAGCAGACTGTCGCGAAGCCGGATGTGACGTTCGACGAAGCGATCGAAAACATCGATATCGGTGGGCCGTCGATGGTGCGTTCAGCGGCCAAGAATCACGCGCATGTGGCGATCGTCACGCAGCCAACACAATACAGCGACGTCCTGCATCGTCTGCAGCAGAATTCGCTCGATGAAGCCTTCCGGCGCAAGCTGGCAGCTGCGGCTTTTGAAATGACAGCGTCGTACGATCGAGCCATCAGCGACTATATGGCTCAAGTGACAGCAAAAGACGCGGGCGAAGTCAGCAGCTTCGGGCCTCGCCTGACGCTGTCATTTCGACTGCAGCAGGAACTTCGCTACGGTGAAAACCCCCATCAGCGGGCGGCATTTTATGTGGAAGATGCGCCTTCACCGACTTCCGTTGCCAAGGCTCGGCAACTCAATGGAAAAGAATTGTCGTACAACAATCTGCTGGATCTGGACGCAGCGAAGGCGATTGTGTCGGAGTTCACTCAACCGGCGGCCTGCGTGATCAAGCACAATAACCCCTGCGGTTGTGCAGTCGGCGAATCTCTGGCGATTGCATTCGACAAAGCGTACGAAGGCGATCCGATCAGTGCGTTCGGTTCCATCATCGGACTCAACAAGTCGGTGGATGCGGCAACGGCAGAAGCCATGTGTGTGCCGGGTCGATTCATTGAAGCGATTATTGCTCCGGCTTATGACGAAGCGGCGCTTCAGATTCTGACCACAAAGCCGAAATGGAAGAACAACGTACGACTGATGCAGGTCGAGTTCCCGAATGCCGATCTGGGTGCTCCGGACTATCGTCGTGTCAGTGGAGGCATGCTGGTTCAGGATCGGGACGACTTGCCACAGTCAGACGCCGCATGGAAAGTGGTGACCGCGCGGCAACCGACGGCACAGGAACTGGGCGATCTGCGATTTGCGTGGGCCGTGTGTCGTCACGTGAAGTCGAACGCAATTGTGTTCGCCAAGGACGGCATGTTGCTGGGTGCCGGGGCAG
>JANOUN010000154.1:0-3423 GCA_031416875.1 Planctomycetota bacterium
CGGAAAATTGTCGACAGCATCGGACACAACTATGCGTGCTGCCGTTTCACACTTTCGGAACCGTATGTTCTGGGAGCGAACATGGACATGATTGATCTGTCCGACGGCGGCAAGCTGGTCTCCACGGGCCCGGCGATCGACTCTCGCGAATGCCTTGGAGCTGTGGTTTCCAACGGTCGCATCTTTTACATGTCGCAGGCCAGCGGATTTGTGGTTTCGCAGACCTATGGCGCGGCATCGGAGACGCTGCCCGCGATTGGGAAACGCCAGTAGTCTTCAACGGATGCCTTACCAAATTTCTCAATGATCCTTGTGAACCCGACTTTTGCGCTCGCCAGTCCCGCCCTGCGAAACTCCGCTTTTCAAACTGAACCTGGTTTAATTGGTCGTTCCGGCAGTCGCTTTTCTGGCTTTGAGAATGTCACCACGCATTTTTGCGAAGAAGTCCTTGATCTCTTTGCGGAGGTTTGCCGGCAGATTGCCGGACAGAATGGACTGTTGAGAAATTGAACCGACTTCACCGGTGCGTTCCCATATTTTCAGAGCCTGTGGTCGACCGCTGGAATCGTCCTGCACGATGATATGGGCAGTCACGTACAGTACCAATCGGTTCCCGGACCTTTCCAGTTTCATCAGCAGCAGCAGGGCGGCTTTGTCGTTACTGATCAGGCTTTCTTCAATCCCTGCTTTTTCCAGAGTCTGTCTGGCTTCCGATCGCACTGCGCTCACGACCGTTTGTTGAGGATCATCGAAGGTCAATGGCAGAAACACGATCACCAGCTTTTTGAGAGCGGCCAGGAGTTTATCCCCCTGCGGTGTCCCGGCGGCGTCGTGAATTCCAACCTGCCCCCCGCGCTCTGAAACTTCGCTTGCATGCATCTCGGGAGCCACCAAAGGACTGAGCGGTATCGGCTTGTCCTTCAACTCCTGCATGGCCTGTCGGATATCTTCACTGGAGATTCCGAAATTCAACGACTGTGCTCCGGCGCCTACCAGAGAAAGCGTATTGATGGCCACAACTTCGCCGCGCTTTGTGATCAATGGACCGCCGCTGTTGCCAGGCGAAATTGCCGCGGTGGTCTGGACCCATGTTCCGGTGTGTCCCTTGAGATCGATGGAATCTTCCAGTTCCTTCGCAGTCCGAACCGCACTGACGATGCCTTCTGTGACCGACATATCCAGACCCAGAGGTGCGCCAATGGCAACAACCGCTATGCCTTTTCGTGGTTGCACCATCGCCACTGGAATGGACGAGAGGGGCCCCTTGCAGCGCGTGGCATCAAACTTCAGAATGGCAATGTCTTTTTGGTGATCCATATAGAGCAGACCGTCCACATCAATGCGGTCTTTATTAGCGAATTCAACCCACGCACGGTTCGCTCCTGCAATCACATGATAATTTGTAACAACGATTCCCGCCGCATCGATCACAAATCCGCTGCCGTTTCCAGCCCCTTCACTGGACGAAACGTTGACGCGCACGACGGAACCTTCAACTCGCGAAAACAGCTCATCAATCGACAGTTCTGTTTCGGAAACTGACAGCACGGTAGAGATTGCTGCGACGGGCGGAGTGGCTGTTGTGGTCGGAACGCCGACGACCGTTGTGGCAGTATCCATTGGTCGCGTCGGCGTCGGCACGGAAGCTACTGCTGATTGATCGACAGTTCCGCCGCCGACAGCGGATGACTGAGTTCCTGAAGTTGTGATTGAAGTATTTGAAGCAATCGGACCAATCCCGTTTGCAAATGTCGAAGGGACGTTTGTGGCAGGATCGGCTGCTGGAGTTCCCGCAGAATCATCGCTGACAGCCGTCTTGGAAGACGCCGAATCAGTGCCTGCGCTTGAGGCGGAGGGAGGCAATTCCGCAGCGGGAGCAGACTGTGCAATGCCTGGACCGGAGCCTGTACCCCGCATGACATTGAAAAGTACAAGGCATCCCACGCCAAGCACGACGACAGAACCAGCGGCAACCGCCATAACTTTCCATGGTGCGACGCTGCTCTGACTGTATCGTTTTGGGTCTGGCGCCTGGCGAACCGATGGTTCTTCGAAGACGCCACTACGACTGCGGCGAGGTTCCGATGATGGGCGCGACGCCGGTCGGGTTTCAGACCCTTTTTGGACGGGTGGTGCAGATTCGCGTGCGGGAGGACGAGCCTGCTCCCTGCGGACCTGAGCTTTCGGGCGTTCAGCGACTGGTACTGTGATCACACCCTGACAGCCAGGACACCGGATTCGTTTGCCGGCATGCGTCGCATCTACCAGAAACTGACGGTTGCATGCTGAACATCCCACGGAAATAGTCATCAATGCAACCTTGTCAGGAAGAATCGGAAAATCGCCTAAGTCAGTGTATCCCTTAAGTGCATGCGTCTCAACAGACTTGTTGTACGGATTGACAATTCAGATCACAACGATGAACGTTGGTTGAAATATTCGGCGTCGGAACCCCTCATCGACGCTGCGGAACGCAGGCCCAATGTCATCTTCATCCTCACCGACGGCCCAATCATGATGGTGTCTTTGCGGAGGAAGAATCTGTGAAAGCGGGAAAACTTTGACCCTGACCACGATTTCAAGAGCACTTTAGTTCGCTGCGATCGAAGTGACGATTGAGTTGCTCTCACACATCCTGCTTCAGGAGCTTGAGAAAATAGTTGGCAAGTTTGTGATCAGAGAAGCTTGGGAAGAATCCTTCCAGCCCAACGCCTTCAACGGTATTTGTACTCTGAGAAAACCGAAGTGACGCTTGCAGAGCGGCGAACTGGTCCTGAGTCAACGGTGCTGGTTCTGTTGCTGCCAGCGCCCCTGCGAGAGATTCGTTGCCGACACTGCCGCTCGGACCAAAGCGAAACAGCTTGCCGACGTGTGTAAAACCCGGCGGGACGCGTGACACGATGTCGTCATCGTTGACAATGCGGAAAAACTTCGAGCCCAGGCGTTGCTCAATGTGACTTGCCGTATCGGATTTGCAGACGCGCGGCTGGCCATAGGTGTAGACGCTGCGAATATCAAATGAGCCGGTCCACTCGGCGGCGGCCACAGTCGCGAGCGCTCCACCAAGGCTGTGCCCTGTCAGCACCAGCTTGCGATTGGTCAGTCCCATGTTGCGAATGATCTGTTCCAATGAGGACTTGACCGCCTGAAAAGCAAAATAGAAACCGCGATGCAGGCTTCCGTAGCTTGTTGAGGTACTGAACGCATTCAGGTCACTGAGCCAGTCCTGCAAACCTGCTGTGCCACGAAAGGCAACAACGATCGTGTCAGGAGTCGCTGCCACAAAACACTCGGTGGCATCCGTCTGGAGAAACTCACAGTCCTGCATGCCAAAGCGTTCGCGTGCCGTAGTGATCACGACCTGCGCTGATTCATAGGCCAAATGGCTGGTGACGGCAGTCGCTAAGGCTCCCTTCCACGAAA
>JANOUN010000155.1:0-2180 GCA_031416875.1 Planctomycetota bacterium
TTGTCCCAATGGCGTGGACTTATACTCCGCGCGGTCAGATTTGAGGTTTTGTGAGCGGCAAGGCGCTAGCCGCCGGTGCTGACCGAATGCACAACCCGCGGCTAGCGCCTTGCGGCTCACTCAACAACACGTCCCTCAGTCTTGGCCGCGCGGAGTATATATGCGCCCATTTTTCCCACCATCGAGGGGGTGCGTGACGGCTTTCCACCGGGATCTTGCTCCCGGTCCGGCACCGAAGCTGGCTGATTTCCGTCGGGCGGGAAGGGATTCGACGCAACGCCTGTTCAAGCCTGTTCAAGAAAAACGGCTCGACCTATACTCGGACGTGCGTGTCATACCCTTGTGGGTTCATTTTTTGTGCTTGCGTACCGGAACAGTCTCCAGATGTCTGAACAACCAAAACTCAGCAAAGTTGAACTGCTGAAAGAAGCGTCTCACCAGTTGCGAGGCACACTGGGAGAAGAAATTCTGAATGACAAGCCGGAGTTCTCCGATGACGCTGCCACACTGTTGAAACATCACGGATCGTACCTGCAGGATGATCGGGATGCTCGCAAGGCCAAAGGTGCCGACGGGAAACTGCTGGGCAAGCATTATTCATGCATGGTGAGGACGCGTATTCCCGGCGGGCGAGTCACTGCGGCGCAGTTCCTTGCTGAATTGGATCTCTGCGAGAAACTCGCGAACGGAACTTTACGCATCACCAGCCGCCAGGGATTCCAGCTGCACGGTGTGCTGAAGGGTGATCTGCGAGATGCCCTTCGCGCAATCAACGAGATCAAACTCACGACGCTGGCAGCCTGTGGAGACGTCAATCGCAACGTGATGGCCTGTCCGGCTCCGTTCAGGACGAAAGTCTACGAACAGATGCAGGCGCTGTCACAGGAGTTGGCCGAACACTTTAAGCCACGCACGCGAGCCTACTATGACCTGTGGCTGAAAGATGAAAATGGTGAAGAAGTCGATGTGACTGAATTCAAACCAGTCGAAGAGCCGATCTACGGAGCTCGGTACTTACCGCGCAAATTCAAGATGGGGATCGCTCTGCCGGAAGACAACTGCATCGACTTGTACACGCATGATCTCGGCCTGATGGCGATCGTCGAAAACGGATCGATCGTGGGTTACAACGTACTCGCCGGTGGCGGTATGGGTCGCACGCCGAGCGCCGAAAAGACATTCCCTGCCCTGGCACATCGTATTGCATATGTCACGGCCGATCAGGTCGTGGCGGTCAGCGAAGCGGTCGTCAAGGTGCAGCGAGATTTCGGCAATCGCGAAGACAGAAAAATTGCAAGGTTGAAGTATTTGATCGCCGACTGGGGTGTTCCAAAATTCAAGGCGATGGTCGAACAGTATTACGGTAAGGGCCTTCCAGATCCTCATCCTGCCGACGTGACAGGTGTCGATGATCACATCGGCTGGCACGAACAGGGCGACGGCAGGCTGTTTTTGGGAATCAATATCGAAAACGGCCGGATTAAGGACGAAGACGGCCTGCGACTCAAGACCGGTCTGCGAGTTCTGTTGCAGCGGTTCGGGATGGATACACGGCTCACGGCGTTGCAAAGCGTCATCCTGTGCAACATCGATCCGAAGGATCAGGCCGAAATCAACCGCATCATGGCGGAACACGGCATAAAGAATGTCGAAGAGTTGTCGCTGTTACGACGCTACTCCATCGCCTGTCCCGCCTTTCCGACCTGCGGTTTGTCCATTACCGAAGCCGAACGCGTTCTTCCGGGGATCATTGACGATCTGGACGTTGCCATCGCAAAACTCGGCATGCAGTCTGACAAGATCGCCGTTCACATGACCGGTTGTCCAAATGGGTGTGCGCGACCCTACACGCCGGATATCGGACTCGTGGGCAAGGCCGTTGGCAAGTACACATTGTTCCTGGGAGGGAATCCGGAAGGCACTCGGCTGGGATTTATCTACAAGGATATGTTGCCGATGGAAGACATCGTGCCGACTCTGGTGCCACTGCTGACTGCCTATAAAGCCGACCGCATGGGCTCCGAATCCTTCGGGGACTTCTGCACACGCAAAGGCCAGGAAGCCCTCGAAGCCTACGCGGCGTAGCGGCCGACAGCTTGGCGAGCGGCATGCGTCAGCTTGCCGGTACGATGCTGTCCAGACGCAATTGTGCCTGCGGGCTGACGCCCAATGGCACTCGA
>JANOUN010000156.1:0-8341 GCA_031416875.1 Planctomycetota bacterium
TGCTAAGACTTGTAACTTTTTCCGGGTAAAGATGAGTCCGGCAGAAAGGACCTACATTCACAATCGCACGCGACTGCCCCCATTCAATTCAGTCCCCGGGAGCTGACCAGACCCAAGTGCGTGGGATGCGGAATTGCGATAGTCCACACGGGAAAAATGATACCTCCGTCAAACGCGTCTGATGTCATCGAGCGATTGCGGGCCACGAAGAGACACAGAATTCACAAAAGGAATCGCAGCCGGACATGAAGGAGTCATAGCCGCGAATGAGCGCAAGGATCGCAGAAAAAACTGTTGTAGAATGGACAATTTTGGAACACTGATCGACACTCATCTTCGCTGATCGAGCAATCGCTTTTTCGTGTTTCGTGATTCAAAACCATTTTGTATTGTCTCTGTGCCCCCTGTGCCTCTGTACTACTAACAGTCAATTTCTTGTTCTCCCGCGAGGATTTTCAAACGTCTGTTTGCATAAGTCAGGTCAGTTCTGGCAGAAAAATGAGCGGCAGAAAAATACAGGCCACGACTGCAGGTCCTTCTGCAATTCATTTTTCTGCCATCAATTTTTCTGCTGCATGTGTTCCTGCGTAAATGACAACGCTGTTCTTGTGTCCCGACTTCGACGATGGGTAGCGGGCGAAGCCCGCGCTGGGTTGTCATAGGCGATTCTTTTTGCGTTCTTTGTGTTCTTTTGAGGCTATTCGTGCGGGACACGATTGTACCTCAGTTGCTTCCATATGGTCCGATGACCCGGATATCATTCTTCTTGATCGATCAGACACAACAACTCTCCAGAACACCATTGGCCCATGAATTCACGCACACGCCTGCAGCCGGAACAACTTCGCAGCCACCGATATCTGGGTCCCGACGATCTTCGCTCATTTGGACATCGATCGCGTCAGAAGCAATCCGGCTTCTCGACCGACGACTTCAAAGACAAGCCGGTCATCGGCATCCTGAATACGTGGAACGATCTGATTTCGTGTCACGCGCATTTCAAGCAGCGTGTTGAAGACATTAAACGCGGCGTCTGGCAGGCGGGCGGGTTTCCCGTTGAGATTCCCGTGATGGGGCTCAGCGAAACCTTCATGAAGCCTACGTCCATGTACTATCGCAACCTGCTTGCGATGGAGGGCGAAGAAGTGCTCCGCACGTATCCGATCGACGCAGCAGTGCTGATGGTCGGCTGCGATAAGACGACACCAGCGCTGCTCATGGGTGCACTGAGCGCCGATGTGCCATCCATCGTGATGCCGGGCGGACCAATGAATCGCACCGCATGGCATGGCGAACAACTTGCCAGCGGCACCGACGTTTGGCGATTCTGGGCCGAACGCGGCGCCGGGCGGCTGTCGTGCGAAGCCTGGTGTCAACTGGAAGATCATATCGCTGCGTCGCCGGGACACTGCATGACCATGGGCACGGCTTCCACGATGACGGCGCTCGCAGAAGTGATGGGCATGACGCTGGCCGGAGCCAGCTCAGTGCCGGCAACACATTCCGGTCACGCACGCATGGCATCCATGACCGGTCGACAAGCCGTGGAACTTGCATGGTTGAATGTGAAGCCATCGGAAATCCTCAACCGGACAGCCTTTGAAAACGCGATCACGACATTGATGGCGATCGGCGGATCAACGAACGCTATCGTGCATCTGATGGCAATGGCCGGTCGCACGGGTGTGAAGTTGACGCTCGAAGATTTTGATCGGGCGTCGCAGAGAACTCCCGTACTGGCCAATCTGCGTCCAGCCGGGAAATATGTCATGGCAGACTTCTTCGACGCAGGCGGACTGAATGCCTTGCTAGTTCAAATCGCGGATCTGTTGCATCTGGACGCTCAGACGGTCGAAGGTCAGACACTGCAAGCCGCCATCAATGGTGCGGAAATCTGGAACGATGACGTCATTCGTCGCCGAGACAATCCAATTTGCCCGACGGGCAGTCTGGCCGTGCTGCGCGGCAATCTGGCTCCGGACGGATGTGTGATCAAACCCGCTGCCGCTGAGGCCGAATTGCTGCAGCATCGCGGTCCGGCTGCTGTTTTCAAGGACTATCCCGATTTGAAAGGCCGCATCGATGATCCGTCACTCGCGTTGACGAAAGATCATGTCATCGTGCTGCAGAATGCAGGGCCGCTCGGGGCACCCGGCATTCCTGAATGGGGCATGTTGCCGATCCCGAAGTACCTGCTGGAAAAGGGAGTGCGTGACATGGTGCGGATCAGTGATGCACGCATGAGCGGCACCAGTTACGGAGCCTGCGTACTGCACGTGTCACCGGAATCTTTCGTTGGTGGCCCGCTCGCCTTCGTCCACAACGGCGACATGATCACGCTGGACGTCGCCGGGCGACGTCTGAATCTGGAGATCAGCGACGAAGAATTGGCGACCCGCAAGGCCGCATGGCAAGCGCCCGCAATGAAATTCACACGCGGATACGGCAAGCTCTATTTCGATGAGACAACTCAGGCTCACGAAGGCTGCGACTTCCGCTTCCTGCACGCCGACGGCAGCCAGGATGCGGATCCATCGATTTATTGATGGCCATGCGACGGACATGAATGTCCATCCTACATAGGATCCTTCCCCTGTTGCTGATTCTCAAACACATGCAGTAGTGACGGTGGATCAACTGGTTCCGCATGGAAGCAGCCTGCAACAATATCCAGGTCCGAATCGCCGTCAATATCGCTCACCGCCAGCGACGCGTAAATCGGCAGCCCTCGGTGAATGACGTGCCGTGCAAACTGGCCGTCAGCGGTCTTTTCCAGCCAGATGAGTGCCTGCAGATCCGTTGGAGCCTTCCCGTGTACAGAATTGGGTGGCAGGAGTGCGGCGGCTATGATGTCCTGATCACCGTCGCCGTCCAGATCTGCGTTCACTGCCCGCAACACTCCGGGCATCGCAGCAATGTGCTGTGGTTCGAATCTGAGTTGTCCGTCATTCCGCAGCAGCCAGATTCCGTGGTAAGGCTTGATCAGGTACGAATCAAACGTATCGCCGATTGTGTACAGAATGTCGGAGTCACCATCGCCGTCCATGTCGGTGAGTTCAATGCCACTAGAGCCGTACGACGGATCAGGAGCAGCGTAGATCCTGATTTTTTCGAAACCAGATTCCCGATTCAGGAATGCTTCAATGACTTCATGCTCCTGACTGATCAATGCCACAAAATCCAGTCGCCCATCACCATCGAGATCAGTCACCGGAACATGAATCGTGCCCGGCCTTGAATCCACTCGCAGATCGCGGAATGTGCGATCGCCTGTCTGGCTCAGGTCATTGAACACAACATGAATACCGCCGGTTTTGTGCCAGCCGAATTCAGCGACGACAAGATCCTGATCGCCGTCATTGTCAAAATCTGCGGGCTGCACATCGGCGACGCGCCCGATTGAGTCCAGAATGACGCGAGGCTCCTGCTGCGCATCGTGGCTATGACCGTCCGGAAGCCACAGCACCTTCCCCTTGGTGTGATCTTCCGGAAGAAAACTTCCAAGGTCCGCCACGACGAGATCCATGCTGCCGTTCTGGTCGAGATCAACGTCACATGTTCCTGCCGGATTTGAACCGATGTGCAGAACCTCTGACTTCGTCGGATCATTCACATCACAGTGGACGACGACTCCGCGTCGCATATCGCTGACCCAAAACTGCGAGGGACTCGAATCAGAAGCCGCCAGTCGGAGCACAGACACGGCCGCGAGATCAGTCGAGTCCACAACGACGTCGATCGGACGCAGCTCAAACTTGAGAGGCGATTCACTTTTTTCGGATTGATCGGGTTCTGCAAGCCGCTCGCGAGCCCGCGTCTGATACCACGTCACCACAGAAGCCTGACGCGGCGGTATCAAATCCGTGCGACCGGATTCATAATAAAAATTGAAACCACGCCTGACTTCGTCGAACCATGCCTGCTTCGGAAAACTGTCTGGCAACGGCACAGCATGGCATGCACCACAGAAAACCGTTACTTGTTGTGTCACCTCTGCATCTGCAGCGGCGGCGTCAGTGCTCTGAGACGCATCTGACGTCCCGGGGTCACCATTCGTCATGCCTTGATCCTTTGTGTGTTCTGTACAGCCAGAAAACAGCGAGATCGCAGCACATAGCACAACGGCGTGAAGACTTCTTCTGACGGCACGAACGCCGATCGGGGCAATTGTCATTTCACCGCACCCATGATGTAATCTCGATTCTGTCATTCCGAAAGAACACTCCTGAACAAACTCCGCCGCACAGTCAACTCTCAATTGTGATCGAATTCAAGTGACCCGACAATTGGCAAGGGTTCAGGGAGGCACTGAATTCTTGCCAATTCAGCGACGGGAACAGGGCAAAATTCCCTGTCGCTCGCCTGAGAACACGGATGTTTTTCCAGAATGACCGGCCAATTTGTCATTTTACCGTAGGGTGTACCCCATGTGCGATTGTGCAGGAAGGTGGTGCGTTGCGCTCCACTGCACGCCCCCCTACAGAAATCGCAGAGTCAGTCATTCGCTTCAGAGATCACGGCTGTTATACTTGACGCAGTTCAGACTGTTCGTCGCAGCAGTCCAGGGCAAAATGTGATGTTGGAGCTGTGGGAATTCGGATGTTCAGTTCAATTCGCAGAAAACCTGTCCGCTGGGCGTGCATCGGTCTGTTGGTTTTCGGCTTGTGTATTGCCTATCCGACCCTCAACCGGACAATTCGGACGTTTTTTGCCGAACGAGCCCTGGTTGAGCGAAATTCCGAGTGGGCTCTCGGTTGGTTAGAGTCGATTCCCGAGTGGAACCGCAATGGGCATACACATTTGCTCTTTGCAAAAGCCTATCGGCGACAAGGCAAGTTCGACCTTGTGAGAAAAAACCTGCAGACCGCCTGGGATCGTGGCGTACCGGTCGAGCAGCTTGAACGCGAGCAGTGGTTGGCGATGGCAACGTCCGGGCAGACGCGTGAGGCAGAACTTCATCTTCGACAACTGATGCTGGATCCGCGTGATGACGGGCAGGACATCTGTGAATCCTTCGTCGCGGGATATTTCCTCAATCATCAGTTTTCGAAAGCCGCTCCACTCCTTGATGTGTGGGAAGCAGAGTTTCCTGAGGATCCGCGGCCCCACGAACTGCGAGGCCTTTGGTTTCAAGACACTGAACGCTGGAGCGAGGCTGCAACATGCTACGAGAGAGCTCTCAGCCTGGCTCCCGGTAAGACACGAATTCGCTGCGACCTGGCTGTTTGTCTTCGCGAGCTGCATGAATACGACAAGGCGGAAACACAGTTCCTCCAATGTCTCCAGGAAACGCCGGACGACAGTCAACTGCTGATTCAATGGGGCGAATGGCTGCTGTCGAATGGTAAGGCAAGCGAGGCAAAATCGGTGCTGCAAAAGGTTTTGAACCAGGACTCTGGAAACCAGGCCGCCAGGTTTGCGATGGCCAAAACTCTGTTGATGGACGGCGACGCCAGGCAGGCCCTGGAATCTCTTCAGCAACTGCACAATGAAAAACCCAGCGATTCCGAAATTCAGTATTCGCTGGCATCGGCGCTGCAGGCTTCAGGAATGACTGAACAGGCTGCCGAGATATTTAAGCAGGTGACGGCGGCAGAAAAAAAGCTGCGGCGGAAACAGGAATTGATGGACAGCCTTGCTCAGGATCTGAAGCGGTCCGAAGTGATCTACGAAATTGCCATGATTTCAATGAATCACGAATCGCCTGCGGAAGGTCTTCGATGGCTGCAGACTCTCATTGATCTCAATCCTCGTTACGCGGCAGCTCACGTTGCGCTCGCCGATTACTATCGCGGTATCGGAAAACTGGAACTCGAGGAAAAACACCGCAAGCTCGCGGAAGCTTTAGCCGAGAACCAATCTAAACCGAATGAGTCTGTGTTAGAACTGAAAGAGTGATTCGGTCTTGAAAAACTACAAACTTGTTTCGCATTATTTGATAGAATTCCGTAGTCTTGTCCATGCGGCATGCGCCAGGAGTCTGTCTGATTACCGCTGGTTTTGTGAGCGGCAATGCGCCAGCGGTCTATGGATTTAATGATTACTGTGGCTCATAGTCATACCAACCCGAAGCGCCAGCGAGGAATTCAGTCGTTTCTGCCTCGCTAGCGCTTCGGGTTGGTATTAAATCAACAGACCGCTAGCGCCTTGCGGCTCTCGTGTCGGAGAGCGGCGACCACGCATTGGATGATGCACGCGGAGTTTTCCCCAACATGCAGCTTCTCATAATCCAGCCTTTTTACTGGATCGAGGATAGAACTGGCGAAGGATTGTTGTCCACATCTCCGATTGGATCATTCCTTCGACTGTGTTTCTTAACTTGTCTTGTCGTTGCATTCTCCGGATGCACCGAGGAGCCTCCTGCGGCACCTGCCCAGCACGAATCCCAGTCGAACAATAACCGAAGCCCGACAGTCAGTGAGCGAAAGCCGGCCGAAATGATTCCCTCGATCGCGGCCTTTTCTGAGACGGCAGCTAGGGCAGGAATCGATTTCACCTATCACAATGGCGAAGAATCGGGCCATTTCGCAATTCTGGAGTCTCTTGGAGGAGGCGTCGGAATGTTCGACTACGACAACGACAGTGATGTCGATCTTTTTGTGCCGGGTGGCGGACGGTACGAATCCGAGAAGAAAGTTGTCGGGCTGTCGCCTGGTCTTTTCAGAAATCACGGGGACTGGCGGTTTTCGGCAGAAACTGACGCAGCCGGAGTGGCGACTGCGCCTTGGTACAGCCACGGAGCGGCGATCACGGACTTTGATAACGACGGATTCCTGGACGCGCTGGTGACCGGGTACGGTGGCCTGCTGTTTTTTCAGAATCAGGGAGATGGCACGTTTCGTGAGATTGCTCGCGCGACAGGGCTGACCGACGACCAATGGAGCAGCAGTGCGGCGTGTGGTGATGTCGATGGCGATGGAAATCCGGATTTCTATGTGGCTCACTACGTCAACTGGTCACCCGACAACAATCCAATCTGTGACGGTCCGGAGGCTGGCCTTCGGGAAGTCTGTCCTCCGCGCAGATTCGAACCACTTCCGGACATCATTTACCACAACAACGGCGATTGTACATTTTCCGATTTCAGCACGAAACTTCAGTTACGCACTGATGGCAAAGGGCTGGGAGTGCTGATGGCTGATGTCGATCTCGATGGGCATATCGACATCTATGTCGCAAATAACACGGTTCCCAACTTCTTGTATCGCAACAGCGGCGACGGCACGCTGGAAGACGCCTCGACCAGAAGCGGTACCAGTCTGAGCGATGCCGGGGTGCCCGAAGGCAGCATGGGCGTCGATGTCGGCGACTACAATCTGGACGGTCGGCCTGATCTTTGGGTCTCAAATTTTGAACGGGAGAGCTTCGCCTTGTATCGAAACGATGGCAACTTTCTCTTTCAACATGTCAGCCGCTCGACGGGTGTCACAGCAGTCGGTGCCTTGTCGGTCGGCTGGGGAACGGTATTCGCTGATTTCGACAGAGACGGAGACGAAGACGTGTTTGTGTCCAATGGTCATGTGATCCGCTACCCGAAGAATGCCCCTTTGCGACAACCACCCCTTTTGTTTCAGAATGACCCCGGACCTCGGTTCCATAACGTGGCTCCGGCGGGCGGAGAGTATCTGGAAACGCCGCACATGGGACGAGGAGTGGCTTGCGGTGACCTTGATAATGACGGCGATCAGGATCTCGTGATTTCATGCACCAATGAACCGGTGGCTGTCCTAGCGAATCAGTCGGGAACAAATCACTCGTTCGTTGTTCGACTCATTGGCATCCGGAGTAATCGCGACGCCGTCGGTGCCTATGTCAAAATCCGTGTCGCTTCGGACCAGCCAGAAATGATCCGTCTGGCGAAGGCAGGCGGCAGCTATGCTTCGTCGAATGACCCCAGACTTTTCTTTGGCGTCGGAAGTGCAACATCCGTTGCAAACGTTGAGATTCACTGGCCATCCGGAGTCGTACAGCACCTGAATCACGTTTCCACTCTGGAACCACTCGTCCTCCTTGAGCCGAACGAGGTTACAGAGTCCACGATCGAATAGTTTGGAGAATTGTAAATTATACCTCACTTTGGACAGATATTCACGTGGAGATGTTGTGTTTCAGCCACGGAGTGGCGATAGGTTGTAGCCACGGGCGCGAGCCCAATGGCACTCGATTTGATTCTGGACTCACTAACCCGAAGCGTCAGCGAGGGAATTCTCGGTGAAAATAAACAGCCAAAGCCCCTCGCTATACCTCACGCGGCCACGAATGACACATTTTCGAGATTCTGGAAAGCGACAGATCCTGGGGGCGTTCAGGCTGTCCGTTACTTATTTCCGTGCGATTCATT
>JANOUN010000157.1:0-4220 GCA_031416875.1 Planctomycetota bacterium
CTGCTTTCCGTTTTCGCAGAATCGGATCCAGAAAAAACAGTCCGCTCAAAGTCGATGGCACGGCGATGATCAGAAGGCCCAGAATTGCCGTTGTCAGGTGCACCAGCATACTGCGTCGAGGTGTCTCAACGGCCGGCGGCAGATGCACGGCCGCTTGAATCGGAGTCTCAGGACTGGTTGACGTCATGGGTATTCCTGAACAAAGTCAGTGATCGCGGCAAACGCGCAGTGGCGGGATACAGGATGACGTGCGTCGGCGACGACACAGCGTCCGGGGCGGAAACGTATTTGAAAGCCTGACACCGGCAAACACAACCGAGGAATCGACTCCGGCAGGCGTTGCCGGAATCTGAGAGTCCACGTGTGAGGATTTACGGGTGCAGTTCCAGAACGGCTTCAACTTCCACCGGAACATTGAACGGCAGTGAACCCATTCCTACGGCGCTGCGGGCTGCTTTGCCGGCATCGCCGAAGACTTCCACCATCATGTTGCTGAATCCGTTCATCACGGCGGGATGTTTCTGAAATTCCGGCGTGCAGTTTACGAAACCCAGAACTTTCACAATGCGTTTCACGCGATCGAGGTTTCCCAGCGATGCCTTGATCGTTGCCAGCATGGTCAGTGCCACCATCCGAGCCGCCGCCGCACCCTGTTCTTCAGTTATGTCGGAGCCAACGCGACCGATCACAAGTTGTCCGTCGAGCCCATAAGGCACCTGTCCGGATACGTACGCGATGTGGTCCACGACCACGACCGGCGTGTAAACACCGCCCGGAGCGGGAGTGGGCGGCAAGGTGATTCCCAATTCGTTCAGACGGGATTCGATTCTCACAAGAGGGTCTCCAGGGAAGTTGAAATCAGTGCAGTCTTTGCCCGCAACCGAAAGTGCACCGCCCCTTCGGGACGGAAGTTCTCGGTACGCAGCATCAAGGCAAAGCAAAACGGTGACTTGGGGAATTGATTTTGATCCGTCACCGACAAAGTGACGTTATTCGGGGAACGCGACATCATAGTCGGGCGGCGATGGCGCTCGCCAGTCAAGCCACGGCTGGCCAGTCAAGCGGACTCGTTTGCGAATCCCGTACGGGTCGTCATACAATTCAGCAGCGAACCGCCGTTGGCATTCCGCCGGGATGATGACGCGCCCAGAACATTCGTAAGGAGGATCTCGATGCTTGAGCAACATTCAGCAATTCAGACAGCCACGCTGGCAGTGTTCAGTTTCCCGGAAATGCTGCTGGCTGGTGTGGCGATGATCTTTGGGGTTCTGTTGTTGGTGTTTTTCGGCGTCTTTGCATCCGTGGCCTCGTTGTGGTTTCGAGCCTTCATGTCGGGAGCCGGAATCGGGCCGCTGCAGATGGTCGTGATGAAGCTGAAGAAAGTGAATCCGCAGCTGATTGTGGACACACGCATCATGTCGGTCCAGGCCGGACTGGATGACATCACCACCAACGCGATGGAATCCCATTACCTCGCCGGTGGCAACGTGCCATTGGTCATCCGCGCGCTGATCGCCGCAGATCGCGCGCACATCGATCTGGACTGGAGAACTGCTGCGGCCATTGACCTTGCCGGACGAAACGTCCTGGAAGCCGTACAGACCAGCGTGAAGACAAAAGTCATTGACTGTCCGGATCCCGGTCGATCCGGTCGTCCGACTCTGGACGGCGTGGCGCGCGACGGGATTCAGCTGAAAGCGAAGGCGCGCGTCACGGTGCGAACCAACATCAAGCAGTTGATCGGTGGTGCCACCGAAGAAACGATCATTGCGCGAGTTGGTGAAGGGATCGTCTCGGCCATCGGTTCCTGCGCGAGCCATAAAGAAGTGCTGGCCAATCCCATGCTGATCGCCCGCGCTGTACTGGCGAAGGGGCTGGATTCGCAGACAGCTTATGAAATCGTATCGATCGATATCGCAGACATTGACATCGGTGACAATGTGGGGGCTCGACTGCAGGCCGACCAGGCCGAGGCCGACATGCGAATCGCAAGGGCTCATGCAGAAGAACGCCGCGCTGCTGCTGTCGCGCTGGAACAGGAAATGCGGGCTTTGACTCAGGAGAATCAGGCGGAAGTCGTGCTGTCCGAATCGGCGATCCCCAAGGCCATGGCCGAAGCGTACCGCAGAGGATCGCTGCGAGCCGCTCCGAAAACTTGAGCTGTTCTGATCTGGCGGCCACGGTTTCGATGGTTTTCACGGTCCCAAGGCAGCCAGACCGGTGCTTCAGGACGTAACTTCGCGAACGGACTGGACTTCCAGAGTTTCCCGTTCAGACTCGCGCGCGAAAAGAATTGCGCGCTTCGTGGCAGATTTGCATTGACCGCTTGAGCATCGCTGATTTGAGGCGTACACTTTGCCCGTTACTGGCCATGACTGCGCCAGGCTTTCTGTTGTCAGCTGTGAATTACCGCTGGCAGCACACATGATGCCGATTTTGGATTCAGGAGGTCTCCGGATGATTCGGCGAATGTCAATTGGAGCCGTTGTTGTGTCAAACGGAATGATGCAGATCGAAGTATCCACCCACGAACGCGATGTCCTGCTCCGTGGTTTGCGCTATGTTCGCAGTTCCATTATGCTGGAATTGCGTGAACCCGCGAAGGACGACACGTACCGCCGCAGCATGGATCTGGACCAGATTCAGATGCTGTGTCAGCGACTTGAATCGACGGACCCGCAGTTAACGACGGGTCTTTGATCCCGGTTTGTTCCGAGCCACTGCAGTGAAGATCGTGTATTCACTGATCACATGCTGTGTCACATCGCCGAACAGTTGCTCCATCCTCGCCTGATGCCATTCAAGCAGTTTCGTCACAATGTGGATGCGGCCGCCTTCACACAGTCCCGTGCGCCCTGCCTGCAGAAACAGTTCTGAAATCCTGTAGTCAGAATAGTACGGCGGATTGCCCAGCAGCAGATCCCAGGTTCCGGGTTCAGGCAACACGCCGTCGGATGCCAGCAGTGTCTGAATCGATGAGATTTCATTCAGTGCCGCAGACCGCTGTGTGCATTCCACGGCCCGTGCATCGCTGTCGACAGCCAGAATTTTGGCATCGGGGTATTCGATCGCAGCGGCAACTGACACCGCACCGGAACCACAGCCCATCTCGACAATTCGATGAGGCGTAAATTCCGGCAGACCATTCGTTCCGTGCAGTAAAGCCAGCGATCGAATCAATGCCCTTCCGCCGCCATCCACGCGGCGATGACAGAAGACTCCGGGGCGACTTTCGACGAAAGCCAGTCGCTCGCCCTGGCGAAACGCAAATCTCGCGCGGAACCCTTTCTCCTTCTTGAGCGGGCTCGTTTTCGTAGCGATGCACGCGGTGCCCTGCTTATGTTTCCGCACCTCGACTTTGCTGAAAAGTGACTTCAGTTGATTCTGGACCCAGCGATCTTTCGGATTATTGGTCGACGCCAACAGCCGACCTCCGGACCGCAGTCGCTGATGAGCGGCCTGGATCAGGTCCTGGGCGAGTTCAGAGGAATCACCGGACAAGGTCGGGAAGATCACTTCGTCGAATTCCTGCTCGGGCAGATCAGCCGCACAGACAATGCGGACGGCATCCGGCGTCACCATCACATCTGCGTGAAACGCCTGCAGAGTTCGATAAAAGAAATGTTCTGTAGTAAAGAACGTAAATCTCAGATCCGGACGTGATTCACGCAGCGCGGAAGCCAGTGTTGTGCCGTGCATCAGCAGCACCAGCACATTCGGGCCGCGCAATTCTGCACTGAGTTCTGCCAGCAATCGATCGGAAACAAGTTTCAGGGTGCGTGGTGATTCGGTGGACAGGTGGTTTGGAAGCAAAGCACGACGTTTCGTTTGAAAAAGATGAACGTTGGAGTGCGTCGGTGCGCGACTCAGACCCAGACCGTCAACATACCAACCGTTCACAGATTTCAAACCCGCAATTCAGCATCCCTCGTCAACTGGCCTGAATTCCCCGATTCCGGGGGATTGTCGATTTAATCAGCCGCAGGGCGCTAGCCCCGGTTAAGGAACGCAAAAAACCGGGGCTGGCGCCCATTGGCACTCGATTTGATTCTGGACTCACTAACCCGACGCGTCAGCGTGGGAATTCTCGGTGAAAATAAACAGCCAAAGCCCCTCGCTATACCTCACGCGGCCACGAATGACACATTTTCGAGATTCTGGAAAGCGACAGATCCTGGGGGCGTTCAGGCTGTCCGTTACTTATTTCCGTGCGATTCATT